>JBJSWM010000826.1:0-4204 GCA_046085865.1 Pirellulaceae bacterium | reverse complement strand
CAGCCCGATCCGGTCGCATGGGTATGGAGGTGACAAAGCGCGGAAATGGGGAGGTGTCGGGTAGAGGTGCAGCGAATTTTGGTGGCGCCGGGATCATGGCAGCACAGGTCTTATGGCGCACTTCGAAAGCAGGCGGGATTGGCAGATCCAGGAATCTACAACATCACTAGATGCACTGGAAAAAAGGGCATGCGCCGATCTCGCTCCCGGATCCTTTACCTCGCGGAGTCACAAAGTCACCGCGATGCAAGAGAAATCCGTCGGCCCATACCCTCTGTGGCTCAGTGACTCCGTGAGAGGCAAATGAGCTTGATCAAGTTTTTTTCTCCATGGTGACCCATTGGCCCACGGACCTGCAGGAGGGTCCTTCGATCGCATCCGAGATGCCCTGCCACCCAGTCGAGCTTTCTACTTGTAAATGGGTCGCGAAGCGATAGAGTGTTACGGATTCCTCACCCATGGAGATTGTTTTCTATGTTCGGCATAACGGACACATCCGCTGAGGCTGAAGAAGTTCAGTTCGCGTTACTGCGAGCCATGTCGGGACGCGATCGCGTTCGCCAGACATGCGTCCTGACCAGCCACCTGAGACAAATGGCATTGGACGCGATTCAAAGGCAATTCCCGGAGATGGATGACAGCGAGAGGAAGCTTGCGTTCATCGAGTTGATCTATGGAAAGTCGCTGTCCGATGCAATTCGAAGCCATTCAGCAGGAGCGTCGCATTGACACAGCCAGACGACTTGATCGATGCACTCGAACCGGTCGTTCAAGTCTTCCGCGATCTTGGTATCCAGCATTTCATTGGAGGATCGATCGCCAGCTCCTTCCACGGCGCAACACGCTCCACCATGGATGTCGATCTTGTTTGCGATATGGCAGAATCGCAAGTTGCCCCATTTCTATTGCGATTCACCGAGGGTTTCTACGTCAGCCAAACCGCTGTCGAGAACGCGGTTCGAAGCAAGTCCTGTTTCAATCTCATCCATCTTCCAACCGCCTTTAAGGTGGATGTTTTTGTCAGTCGGGCACGTCCGTTCGATATCGACTCGATGCGGAGGTCAACCCTGGAGAAAATTGGTACAACAAAAACCTTGGAGGTGCCAATCGCAACTGCGGAGGACTCGATCGTCAGTAAGCTCGAGTGGTATCGCTTTACCGAGGAACCGTCCGAACGCAAGTGGAATGATGTCATGCGATTAGTGAGGTTGCTGGGTGAGCGTCTAGATATCACCTATCTTCGTCAGGCTGCAGATGCCGTCGGAGTCCGCGATTTGCTTGATCGTCTCTTGAGCCAAGGCTAACTATCCTCCGGCTTCCGTCGGAACACTGAACCTACCTGCATTTGAGTGCCTTCGCTACGATGAGAGGGTATGGATTGAGCTCCATTGAATAGCCTGGTAAGTATTCGAATTCGATCCAGGGCAATTCGAGCTCCCGCATCACTTGGTCCGACTTGCGATGAGCAATCAGTCGGTCCCAACTCACGACCATGCGGTTGTTCAGTTCCTGGCGTAGGTCAATCAAGAACCAGATCAACTCTCTACGTTGGCATTGCGAGGCTTGATCTGGAACGGTTCTTCGGGTGATTTCGTGGGTCATTGCTTTGATTCCTCGTACCCAGTCCGCCGCGGCGGACGGTTTTCGTTTTCGTACTCGATGTCCCAGTGTCCCAACGCTTCTTTTCGAGTACGAGTCGGATTTCATGGGGTACGAGCACGAGTACGATGAAAAGGTGGATCTGGGATTTGTGCCGGTTGCGATCGCTTCACCGCCGCGACTCAAAAAATGGCATTGCCTACAGCACTCATTCACCTTCCCAAGGGGAGGTTGAAGTCCATCGCAAGCCATGGTTGTGTAGCCCTTGCCCCTACGACTTGATCCCGCCCACGCCGGTCGGCCGGACGGATACGACCCACAGAATTGCCGGATGGACCAACTTAGCGCGCTGGCGCGTCGGCGGGCGGGTGACGCTGCACTGGTCGAAAGGATAGCATTCAACAGCTAGTGAACTTGGTGAGTTTTCGACTCGAAACAGCGGCTTCTTTTGATGGGAATCCGAGGTGCGCGACCGCATTCGGCTTGACAGCTTGGGGGCTGAGGCGACAGTTTGATGGGGCGTGATCGGAGACGCAGGATGTGTTTCCGGAGGAACGCCGTTGCTGCACGGAGTGTGGCGACAGAGGCTGCAATCAAGCGACGACTTATCTAGGCACGGAGGCCAAGGCGTCATGTCGATTCGACCATCGGATGCTTCGCGTGATGATTCCCTGAGAACACTCCTTCCCGAATCCGTATTTGTCGGTGCGACCGATTTGCGGCTGGGGGATGTGCAGCGCCATGCGCATCGATGCCGCAAGGGATCGCTTCTGGTAGCCGGGATCGATTCGCAGGAAGTCAGCGAAGAGCAGGTGCAGCTGGCAATGCAGCGCGGGGCGCAGGGGATATTGGCCGAGCGATTGTTGCCCTTTCCGGTGGCGCAGTGTTTGGTGCCGGATGTTCGAACTGCCTATGCGACGGTCTGCCATGCCTTGGCAGGAAACCCCAGTGAGGAATTGCTGACGGTTGGGGTTGTCGGGACGCATGGCAAGACGACTCTATCCCTGCTGCTTAGCTCCATGCTCAAAAGTGTCGGCGGGCGTGTTGGCTATTCGACCTCCCTTGGCGCGCATGACGGTCAGCGAGCGGCTCGGCGTCCGGTGGCTCATCCCACCCCTCGACGACTCAGTCGATGGATGCGTTCGACTGTTGGTGCCGGGGCACCTGGTGCGGTGGTCGAGATATCGGAGAGGATGCTTTTGGAGCGACGTTGCGAAGGGATCACGTTCGATGTGCTGGTGGTGCCGTCGCTGCGGCCAAGCCAGCGCGGTGCATCCAATCTGGCGCCAAATCTCTGGCAGGAGGGGTTGGAGCGGCTGTGTGGGCAGCTGAAACCTCATGGACTGATCCTCTACAACACAGACGACGCCAAAGCGTACCAGTGGATGGAGCAGTCGAAGGTACCAGGGATCAGTTATGGTTTGGACGCCGATGCAGATGTGCGGGGCAGGCGACTGAATAGTGCGCCTGGGGAGCTATCGATGATGGTGACGGCCGGTTGCCAGTTGATGCCGCTGACCAGCAAGTTGATCGGGGATCATTCGGCGCGTCATCTGCTGGGAGCGATCGCCACCGGATACGCTTTCGGATTGGAGTTGCATGAAATCATCGGAGGAGTGGAGCGGCTGCAGAAAATTCCAGGAAGGATGCAGCGCGTGATGGTGGGACAGGAGATCCCGGTGACCATCGACCTGGCCGACCAACCAGACCGTCTTGCGGTAGCTTTGCACGGTTTGGCTCAGCAGCATCAGGGACCGATCCACTGTGTGGCCGAAGTACCCCACGATGCAACGGCTGAGGTCCGCGCTGCCTACGGGCGTGTGTTGGAGCGGAGTGCATCCCAGATCTACCTGACACAGTCGCGACGACCTGGTCAGGCAGGTCAGAGAGCGACCTGGGAAGTGCTGGACGGATGCAAGCGGCCGGCCGCCATCCATCTGGTCCCCAACCGGCGGTGCGCGATCGAGCTGGCGATTCGAAGTGCGGCTGACGGAGATCAAGTGCTGCTGGCCGGATGGGGGGCCGATCGCTGGACCAGCGGGCAGGACCGCCAGCCGCAGTCGGACCAGTCGGTGGCGGAAGTGGTCTTGAGAGACGTGGCAGCACAGGCTCCTGCCCGCCATTCCGCTTCGATCGACCCTGCCTCGGACTTGGGATAAAACTGGAAGACCGCCTCGCCGTCCGGCTGGGGCGGGCTGTTTGCAGTCTTATCGCACAGTCCTCATTCGCCCTCCGCTTGGGAGGGTGACAGCTCGATGAGTTTCTACCTGTGAACGTCCCCGCTCAGTCGTTTCATCTCAGAGCCCTGGCCAGCGGGGAGGATGAGATTTCTGGCTGTGAAAGGGGGACTATTTTGATCTGGTCGTCAGAAAGACGATGAAGATCACGGCTACTGCGTCTGCCCTGCCCTTGCCCCTGCGCCCTGCTGGGCGTTTTTCCTCGCTTTCAATTCTACATGCGAATGTGTAGAATTAATTCGTACAGGATCCACGGCGCTGAATTTCCGTCGACAACGGCACGCGATGGCGCGGTTGGTTGCGGCTTTCCTGCGAGAGGAGTCTTTCGATGAGTTGGATCAAGGGCATATGGCGGCTTTTTGGAGCGG
>JBJSWM010000825.1:0-1452 GCA_046085865.1 Pirellulaceae bacterium | reverse complement strand
GTGACCTTTTTGCCGATTGGCCATACGCAGGTTGCAATCCGTTTTCCCTTCAGGCGGACTGGATCGAAGGGGAGGTCCGATGCGTTCTTTTCCAGATCCAGGTATCGAAGAAATGCTGTCACCTGTTCCCGCATCGCACCTCCCCTTCGATCCAGTCCGCCTGAAGGGAAAACGGATTGCAACCTGCGTATGGCCAATCGGCAAAAAGGTCACTTAATTCGGCGCTGCATTCCCGATCGCGAAATTCTTGGGGCGGGAGGCAATGTGTCTTCCAAGTCCTCTTCCGAGCGAATCGTTTCGATTCCAGATTCCTGCTCCCCGCAAACATAGCGAATCCGTTCGCTCAATTGGGCAGCATCATACCAATTCAGGGACAATCGAGGATCCGCAGCATGTCGCCCCAACATGCGAAGGGTGGCAACGCGTTGATCCTGGTTGAAGACGAACACGTACTGTTCGTCCCCTTTAAGAAATGTGATCACATGCACTGGCTGGTCCATCGAGGTTCCCTTCGGCCAAAGATGTTGGCATGACGGACTCTCGTATCGACCATTTCACCCACGCGACCACAACTTGGCTGAATCGCGGCTGCCCCCGTTACAACCCGCCGCGAAGGCACACTCCCCGTTAGCTCGCAATCGAAATCCCAGTAAATTCCGAGATCTGGCTTTTCCGCTTCATTCGTAGGATCGTCCCAGACACTTGTTGGATTTTTCGGTCCCGGTGCGATGCAATCGCTACGAACGGACTGATCCGAATTCAAGCATTTTCGGGATCTTGGATCGCCACGATTCGCTCCACGGATGAGCAACCGAACGAACAGCCGAAAAAGTTGCCCAACCGCTCGCAATCGTTCACAAGGGATGGGTTCAGCGACGTCCCCATCCCGCTTCGGGACCAGAAAGGGGCGATTCTCTCAGCGGATTTTCTGGAACAGCATATTCCGTCCCCTCCAAAGTGCCCCGACCAGTCGATTCTCTGGGCAGTGCCGGAGCGGCGCTCCTTGGCACCCATACCGAGGATCCTGGATCGCTGCGAGTCCCGTTGCCCCGCAGTTCACGTTGACTGACCAGCGTCCTTCCATCGGGCAACTGCAGACGGAGGTGCAATTGCAGCCGATCGCCGATCGGCTGGACATCCTGCCAAGGAAGAAGGAAATGATAGCCCTGAGCCGCCCCAGAAGACTCATGGGACTGCCGGGCTCCCTCAGCATCGATTTCCCAAATCGCGATGCGAGACTGCTCGGATGGCAAGGAGCTATCGAGGATGGCTGCGGTCCATACGCCGTCGACCTCGAGGATCCCTCCGGAAGCCCCGCGAGGCGGCACGACGATCTGCACCCCGTCGAGCCAGTCCCCCAGTTTCCTACTCTGCACCCGGTTTCGGCCCGGATGAAATGTCAGGTCGATCACCGATTCCTCCACCCAATGCATCGGGTCTTCTGCCGAAGCC
>JBJSWM010000824.1:0-12277 GCA_046085865.1 Pirellulaceae bacterium | reverse complement strand
GTGCCATGTGATAGCCCGGGGCAACGCACCGGGCTCGCTGGTCCCCCAATCCGATCCTTTCTCTCCCTCTCCGCGCCTTGGTGGCTCTTCGAGATCACCCATCTGGAAGCCAAAAAATGTTGCGGATGGATGATGTGGCAGGCGTTCAGCGATCATCGAGCCATCGGCTGGCGGCTATATCAGTCCGACCGCGTGGCGCGCCCAATTCCATTTCGCCCCCAAATCGACCCTACCTCAGCCGCCGCACCACTCCGATAACCACCCCCAGGATCGTGGCGTTGTCGACATAGATCGGCTGCATGTTCCGGTTGGCCGGTTGCAACCGAATTCTCCCCGATTCGGGAAACCAATACTTCAGCGTCGATTCCGCTTCCTCAGTCTGTGCCACCACAATCTGGCCAGGGTAGGCATACGACTGCTTCTGAATGACCACCCAGTCCCCATCGGCAATATGTGCGTCGATCATCGAATCGCCACAGACTTCCAACGCAAATCGGTCCTCCCGCTCAAACAGCTCCGCGAAATCAATCGTCTCCCGCTGCTCAAACCCCATCGTGCAGACCCCCGCCGCTACCCGACCCGCCAAAGGAAGCCCCTTGGTCTCCCTCCGCCTCATCGGCTCCACCAACTCAATCGCTCTCGATTTGTTGGCGTCCCGCCGGATCATCTTCTTTCGCTCCAGCGCCCGCAGGTGACACATCACCCCATTGGGACTCTTGATCGCCAGATGCTCTCCAATCTCCCGAACCGTCGGCCCATAGCCGCGATTGAGGATCTTCTCTCGGATGAATTCATAGACCTTCTGCTGGCGTTCGGTCAGCGGGCGTCCCATAAGAGCGAAATCCTTTCCAGGATGTCCATTTCACACGACCAAAAGGGGTTGCCGATACACCGGCGAATATTGCCCTTTTGTCCATTCCTTGGCACTATACGCTGATGTACAAAAATAGTCCACCCTTGGAGTTCAATTTTCAGTGGACGGCCGTTCCGCAGCGCGCGGCGATGGTTCTGGATTCGAACTTGAGGCAGGCGTTGGATTGTCGGCCAGGAGTTTGGTCAATTGAGCGGCTTCCGGGGAATCCTTGTAGTGTCGATCGAGCGGGTAGCAGCCGCTGATCAGTCCTTTGCGCGGCGCGGTGGTGCAATCGCTGAAGGTACGACAAACCAACTTGCGCTGCACGGCGGTCCCCGACAGGGTATCGACGGGAAGATGAGGATAGGAAAGGACCATTCGACCCAGTCCCACGCAGTCGATGGCGCCGCTTCGGACGGAACCCTGAGCGACGTGGGGGAGAAAGTCCTGCAGGTAGGTATAGCCGCTACCGACCATCACCATCTGGGGAATCGCTTCCTTGCAACGCTTGGCCATCTCCAGATGCCTAGCGACGCCGGCGAGCGGATCCTCGGGTGGCGGATAGCCATCGGAGGGAGGAAAGGCCGCAGGCCGCTGAAGATGAGGGGTATAGTAGGGACTGCCACTGGTCAAATTGACCATCTGGACGCCCGATTCCTTTAGCAGTCGCAACAGGGCGATCGGCTCGGTCAAATCCGGCTTGGTTGGGTCCTGCCTATCGACTCCGAAACCAAGCTCATACGGCATCCCCGATTCCCAAGTCATTGGCGCGCCCTCGCCCCCTTGCCTATGGAACGGGATGGCATCGTAAAGACTCAGCCTCACCCCCACCATCAGCTGCGGAATCTCTTCCCGAATCCTTTCGATGATCCTCCGCAGCAGACGACTTCGCCCTTCCAGATCACCTCCAAAACGCCCAGCGCGATTCCGGGCGCTGAGCAGTTCGTGCATCAGATAGCCATGGCAAGCCTTGACGTCGACGAAGTCAAATCCCGCCTCCCACGCTACCTTCGCACTATCGACAAACCGGTCGCTCAGTGCCTCTAGCTGCAGGTCGGTCCACACCATCGAATCGTCACCTGGATCAATTCCCACCCGCTGGTCCAGCAGCAGATGATGGAACGCAATGCGCGGCTCCAGTGCTTTCCCATGGGGTCTCGCATAACGGCCGCTATGCGTCAGCTGCAGCCCCACCAGCAGGTCGTCCGGCTCCCCGGACTGCCCCAGCTTGGCCATCGCTTCCCGATGGCCCTCTTTCAGCAGTCCCAGGAGCTGTCTCCAAGATTCCAGCTGCACCCGGGTGGCCATCAGTTGCTGGGGATTGGCGCGGCCATCAGGCTGGACCGCTGCTGCCTCCCCACCCCAAATCAACTTCGCGCCGCTTTCGCCAAAACGCCGCCATCTCCGCCGCGTCCAGTCGGTCGGATGCCCGTCGCTGGTCCCATCCCATCCTTCCATTGGATGGATGCACCACCGATTCCCAACGGTTCGCTTTCCAACCTGCAGGGGCCACGCCATCGGCGATCCCTCAGCAGCCGTCCAGATCCGGTCGTCGACAGGCCAAGAAAACCCTAGCTTCTGCCAATGCGACGAGAGCCCCGCGGGGGTTTTTAGCTGCGCTACTTTCGGAAACTGCATCGCCCCTCCCTTTCCAACAACCTGAATGCATGTCGATCCCCACCTTCTCTTGCCGCTTCGTTTTCCACCATCCTACCATTGGACCAGCCTATGCCGCTGGCCTTTCGTTGCCGTGCCCATCCAGCACTTGGTTCTCTGGTCGACGCCCCCGAAAAACCGAGAACCGACTTTGCCAGATCCAGCCTCAGCCCCCTTCGACAGGAGGCAGTCGACGATCCAAGTTCCCTGGATACATGGCGAAAAGAGCCAGCAGGAAATAGACGACGTAGAGCCGGGTCGCGGTCGAACGGCTGAAGGGCCAGGTGGCCGGATCGGCAGGCAACAGAAACGTTAAATACCACCATGCATCCAGCAACAACAAAAGGCCAATGGCCGCCAGCAACGCTCCCTGCTGGCATCGTCGCAGCCCATTCCCCGCCTGCTGTCGATCGATCGCCTTTCGCCCCGCGTAGTATCGCACCAGCACAGCGATCACCGGCAAGACCAGCAGCGCGATCTCAGCCAACCGGCGATTGCCCGGAGCGATTCCTCGAATCACGAAGGGAGTGGCCCAAACGATCGAGGGAAGCACTCCGTCCCATCCGACGGCTCTGGCCAACCAACGGATCCACATGTAGTAGCACTCCCCCAGGGGATTCTCCAACGCCTAGGTATTTGGCCGATCCGGTCCCCGCGGCTTCTGCTTGAGCGTCTGCCATGCGGCGACCATCTGGGCATGGGTCGCGCCTGGGTGCTCCTGATGGTACCGACGGACATGCTGGTTGTATTCGAACTGCCGGCCGATCGGAAGCTTCGGCCCCCGCATCGATTGTCGGTAGACCTCCACTGCTTCGGCGAGCGACCGCCCTATGCCTTCGCGCAAAAACCGCCTCAGCGGCTCGTTGAATCGAAACGACTTCCCCAACCGTTCCTCAAAGTAGGCTCGAAGCTTGGCGGTGCATCGCCATCCGGTTCCAATCCTGGTCTGGTCGCTGAAGCTAGTTGGCATCTCTCGGGTACCACGCGGAATGGATGCGGGCTGCCCGCGTTTGGGTTGTTGCGTTTGGCTGCTTAGGGTCCCACCTTGCCGCAGAAACGCTTCAATCCGCTGAAGAATCTCCTCCTTGCTCCCCCCACACACCATCCCTGAAGATCGGCAGAAAGCCTGAAGCTGATCTTTGCGCCAACGCCAGCGTCGCAACTCCTCCACCGACAGCGCTCCGGTCAACTCCGGTCGGAACTCCTTCGCATCTTCCATCCCCATCCCTATCCGCATCCTCCCATCCTCACGACGATCGTCTCCCGCACCGCCATTTCTCCCAGAACCTTCCTGAACCTCCATCACGCTCCGTCCATCACGCTCCGTCCATCGATCCCAACGACTCCCTTCAAGCGGCCCTTTTCCCCTCTTCCAAAACCAAACGGATCTCGGCCAACGGCTTGGCCGCTTTCAGGCGATACCATCCAATGCGACCGGGAATCGGCTTAGTCCAATCGAAAAAGAGGGCCCCCTCTTCGACCACCACCCTAAGCTCCATCCTCAGTCGATCTGGCGGTTGCAGTCCACTTTTCTGCCATGGCCTCTCTCAGCGATCTCCAACGCTTTCCCTCTCGCATCGGCAAATGACACATCGGCTCCATGCAGCAGTAGGCCAAGTGATTCACAAAACGCAGATCGACGCGAACGATGTCCCCCTGCAAACTGGCAGCAATTCCATAGTGCGAAGGGATCTTTTCGCCCAACCTCTTGGGATCGGGACTTCGGTTTTGCGCCAGGACACGGACGATCACATCCGTCAGATCGATCGGCATC
Organism: Pirellulaceae bacterium; assembly: GCA_046085865.1. Taxonomy (GTDB): domain Bacteria; phylum Planctomycetota; class Planctomycetia; order Pirellulales; family Pirellulaceae; genus JBEISR01. The sequence continues at coordinate 7,994 of JBJSWM010000824.1, read as the reverse complement.
GCTTCCCCTGGCATGAAGGCTTCTCCTGGAAGGGAGGATTTGGGCTCAGAGCCTCGCTGCCCATCGGCTCAGGTTGCCTGCCCAGCTTGATCCAGCAGCGCGAAGACGGCATCGCGGGCCCCTTGGGGGTCGACAAGGCTCAACACCTCCAGCTCCTTCCCCTGAGCACTCCAGATGCGTCGATCAACCCAGGTCATGCCGCGCGTCTTCTCCCCATCCAGTTCGATCTCGATCGACACTTCCTCACTGCGGAACAACTCCGGATGCAGGATCGCCAGCAGGCCGGTGATGGCTGGCATCGGAAACGACTCCACCCCCAGCGAGTGCCGCGCTGCGCGAAAGAAATGCGTCGCCATCGGGTGAAGGATCCGCCCGGCTCGCGTCCACTTCCCAGGAAGCCTTTCCATCAGCTCCCATCCGAAGGCCAGTTGGCGGCTGGTGTGCAGAGGCACTAGCGATTTGGTTGTCGACGACCGAAAGACAGCCGATGCGCTGCTCGGATCGAAGTGGGCATTGAATTCGGCAACTGCCGTGACGTCGCCGATCCCATCCAGAGAACCGGCGCAGACCACCAGGCGATCGACGGCATCTTGAAGAGCCGGATCCTTCTGAAAGACTTTGGCGATCGATGTCAGCGGACCGGTGGTCAGGCAGGTGATTCGACCTGCGTAGGTCCTCAACTGCTCGGCAATCAGTTTCTCACTGGCCACTGCATGATGCCGACCGACCGGCGGCAATTGGATGTTTCCCAGCCCATCTTCCCCATGGAGCGATCGCCAATCCCCCGTCGGCGCTCCCTCCGGGTCGCTTCCAACCGCCAGTCGCGGCCGCTTGGGGGGATCGAGCGATTCGATGAGCGACAGAAGGTTCTGGCCGCTTCGATGCGCCTCGACAATCCCCGCACACGCCGTGATGGCCACCACCTCCAGTCGCGGATCGAACAGCGCCATGGTGATCGCCAACGCTTCATCGATCCCAGGGTCGCCATCGATCAGGATTTTTCGGGTCATCGACAATGCTCCTGGCGGATCGTGGGCCAGTCGGAAAGTGGGAAGTTGGGCCCCTCGGCCAGTCGCTTCCCCGGGCAACCGATCCGCCGACCGTTTCCGATTATATTCATCTGGCAGGAATTCGACCTTGCCAGAATCCCAACAGTCCCGCGCTTTTTCCCCAAGGGAGATCCCGAGAGATGACGAATCGATGGTCGCGTCGCGTCTGGCTAACGGGCTGGGGTACCAGCATCCTGGCAGGTGGCCTGGGGAGACAATGCCTGGGGGAGCAGCCACTGGGGACCAGCGATGGCAGGTTGTCCCTGAACTCCCGAACCGCTCAAGGGAAGGGTGCCGCTGCCACGGTGCACCCCATCGCGACCCACGCGGCCATCGCGATGCTGGAACTGGGGGGGTCGGCGGTCGACGCGGCGATCGCTGCGGGGCTTTGCCTAGGGGTGGTCGATGGCCACAATTCGGGTTTGGGAGGTGGTTGTTTCTTCCTGATCTATCACCAGCCGCAGGGAGCGGTCGCCATCGATGGTCGTGAAGAGGCTCCCCAGGCAGCGACGCGAGACATGTTTCTGGAGGAAGGAAAGGCGAATGGTCGCAAAAGCCAGACCGGCCCCCTCGCTTCGGGCATTCCGGGGCAACTGGCCGCCATGGAGGAAGCCCACCGGCGGTTCGGAAAACTCCCCTGGAAAACGCTCTTCGGTCCCGCCATCCAAGCGGCCCAGCAGGGCTTTTGGGTGGGACCTGCCACAGCTCTGGCGATTCAATCCGAAGCGGCTGACTTAGCGCAGAATCCCGCGAGTGCTGGACTGTTGCTTCCAGGAGGAAGACCGCTGGCTGTCGGACAACGACTGATGCAACCGGAACTCGCTCAAACCCTTCGCCATCTCGCCGACGAAGGGAGTAGCTACTTCTATCGCGGACCTTTTGCTGCTGCCTGCTGCAAGAATCTAGGAGATGCGGGTGGCATCGTGACGATGGCAGACTTTGAACGCTATCGAGCGATCGAGCGGCGGGCGATTGGATGGCGATACCGCGACAAGACGCTTTATGGTTTCCCTCCCCCCAGCTCCGGCGGCCTCCACATCGCTCAGATGCTTCAGATGCTAGAGCGATTCCCGCTGGCTCAAATGCACTCCGAAGATCCGGTGCGGTTCTATCATGTGGTGGTCGAGGCGATGAAGCTGGCTTTCGCCGACCGCGCGCATTGGCTAGGGGATCCCGATTTCGTCCGCGTCCCTGCCGGCCTGGTCGATCCCACCTACTGCCGCTCCCTCTCCGACAGAATTTCACTCGATCACGCCACCGAAGTCCCCGGCCCCGGCACTCCTGACGACCTGACTGAGTCGTTTGAGAATCGCAAGCACACCACCCACCTGACCGCAGTCGACTCGCAGGGAATGTGGGTGGCGATGACCGCAACCATCAACACCACCTGGGGCAGCAAGGTGATGATTCCCGGAACAGGGGTCATGATGAACAACGAAATGGATGATTTCAGCATCCAGCCCGGAATCCCCAATGCCTTTGGGCTGGTGGGGGCGGAGGCGAATTCGGTGGCCGCCGGCAAGCGCCCTCTGTCCAGTATGTCTCCCACCATCGTTTGCGATTCTTCCGGCAAAGCGATCTACACCTGCGGTGCGGCAGGAGGCCCCAAGATCATCAGCGCAACGCTGCTGAATCTGCTGCGCGGCATCGATCTGGGCCTATCGATTGACGCCGCGATCGCCGCCCCGCGAATCCATCATCAGTGGCGCCCCGACCGAACCGAAATCGAAGCCCACATGCCCCGATCGATCGTCGATGGTCTAGCATCGATGGGCCATACCACCCGTACGGTGCGTCATCTAGCCACCGCCCAGGGGGCTCAGGCAGTGCCGGTGGGGGTGCGAGCCGCATGCGATCCTAGAAGCTATGGATGGGCCAAAAGCCTTCGATAGGAAATCGAGTTTCGGATAGGAACTAAGCCAGTGGCTAATGAGGCCATCCAATCGTCAGACCAATCCTTTGACACCCTCGGCATGACAATCTAAAGCCCACCGCGTCGATCGAAAAATCCTGTTCAGCACGTAGTCGAGGGAAAAATGGTGCATCGAGCCTTTTTATGGGCTGCGGTGCAGTCGATAAGGGAGCGATTCACCCTGGCTGCGCAGTTCCCAGAATCGCCCCTTCACTCCAACCTCCGCGACCGCGCTCTGCAGCGCAGCAAAAAGCGTGCTACTTGCCCGCCTGCCGAGCGACCCATTTGGCGTAGAGGTTGTTTCCAGCCATCAGACTCTGATGGTTGCCTTCATCGACGATGCGTCCCTGGTCCATCACCAGAATCTTGGTCGCGTGCCGAACGGTGCTTAGACGATGAGCGATCACCAGGGAGGTGCGTCCCTGAAGCAAATGCTTCAGGCTTTCCTGAATCATCTGCTCGTTGTCGCTGTCCAGGTTGCTGGTGGCCTCGTCGAGGATCAGAATACGAGGATCCGCCAAGATCGCTCTGGCGATCGCCAGCCGCTGGCGCTGCCCTCCAGACAACTTGACTCCACGCTCCCCGATCACAGCCTGATAGCCTTCGGGAAGCCGCTCGATGAACTCATTGGCACAAGCCCATCCTGCGGCTTGGATCACCTGTTCCATCGATGCTTTGGGGGCGCCATAGGCGATATTCTCTGCGACGGTCCCATCGAACAGAAACACCTCCTGCTCGACGATCCCCAACAGCTTTCGATAGCTGTCGACCTGAAGATCCCTTAGATCCTTTCCATCGAGCAGAATGCGACCGGCTGTTGGATCGTAGAAGCGCGCGATCAGATTGCAGAAAGTCGTCTTCCCGGCACCACTTGGTCCCACCAGCGCCACAGTCGCTCCTTCAGGTATCTCGCAGCTGATCCCATTGAGGACCGGGTGATCGGACTGTGGGTACTGAAACGAAACATCCTCCAGAACCATTCGGCCACGCACTTGAGCGCGATCCAAAGAGATAGCGCCGGGGTTGGAGGCAAACTCCTTGGGCTCCTCCATGATGTCGAGGACTCGATCCAGTCCCGCCAGATTGTTCTGCAGCGTCACGGCGGTGTTAGCGATTGTGGCGATCGGACCCATGAGCATTGCAAGATAGACCAGAAACAGCATCAAGTCGCCTAGCGTCAGCTGCCCCTGGAGAATCTGCCAGCCACCATAGAGCAGCAACATCGCGGATGCCGAAGGCACCAAAAACTCCCACACCAACTCCACCACGCGCATCCGCATCCAGACTCGCACCTGTTTTCGAATGAACAAATGGTTCCCGAGCATGAACTTCTGCGATTCGGCCTGCTTGCGGCCGAAGGTCTTCACCACGCGAATCCCACCAAACGCTTCGGTCGTCGCCGCATCGATCCGCTGCCGCTGAGCCCGCACATCTCGATGCAACGGGCGGATCTTCTCGATCCAATTGCGATGGGAATAATAGACCAGTGGCAGCAATAGGATCACGATGGTCATCAAACGCCAATCAACCATCACCAGAATCACCAGGCTCCCCAGAAGCTGCACGATCGCCTGCCAAGGCTGGTTGAGCATGGTGGTGATCAATTCACCGACCCCCCCTGCATCCTCGCGCAAGATGCTGTTGACCCCTCCACTTTTCAGCTGCTGGATCCGATGCAACGGAAGATTCATGAACTGATCAAACAGTCGCGTTCGCGTCGACGACTGCACTCGCTGAACAGTTCGGAAACTCATCCACCTAGCCCAAAGGCTGACCAGCAAACGGACCACTGACACCATGCCCGCAAGCACTACGATCGCTACCAACAACCCCATCTTGGGAAGTTGCTCTAAGCGAGCGGGCATCCAGTCGGGCATCGGGCGTGGGGGCGATGTGAGCACCAAGTCGATCGCCAATTTGGTGCTGTAGGGGGGGATCAACGAGAGAAGTGTCGTGATGGTTAGAGCCACAAGGACCGAGACGACGTGGAGATGGAAACCATCCAGCAATCTCCAGAATTCACGAAGCAGCGTTCCGAAGGGGCGTGTCCGACGCCCCTCCAGCATCGTTCTCTCCGGGCTGCGACGATCGACCCTCGCCCGCTCTTCCAGCAGACGAGTGGTCGGTTGCTTGAGTTCCTGAAGGTAGTCTTGAAATTCTTCACGACTCGGCTTTCTTCGCCCGATCATCGACACTCCCGCTTTTTCGGCCAACCCTAAAGCGACAACATCGAACGAAAGTCGGCCATTCTCCGATCGAGATCCTCACGCTCGATCGACTGCATCCTCGAAAGGCTGAAATCCTCGACGTTGTAACTGGCCACCAGAGTACCGTAGGCCAAGGCGCGACGAAGTGTCTGGGCATCGGTCTGATCCGCCGATGCAATGTAGCCCATCATGCCACCAGCAAAGCTGTCGCCGGCACCTGTTGGATCGACGATATGAGCGGTCGGGTAGGCTGGAAGCGCCTGCACCCCATCAGGCCCAAAAAAGATCGCTCCATGCTCCCCCTTCTTGACGATCACCAACCTTGGCCCCATCGATTGAATCGCCTTGCCGGCAGCGATCACATTGCTCTGTTCGGTCAGCAGTTTCGCTTCGCTATCGTTCAGCACCAGCCCGTCGACTCGCTTGAGCAAGGCCATCAAGTCGGGGTGGGCGGTCTGAATCCATAGGTCCATCGTGTCGGCAACGACCAGCTTCGGACGACGCACCTGGTCCAGCACTTTCATCTGCACCGAAGGGGCCGCATTGGCTAGAAACACATACGGGGAATCGCGGAAGGTCTCCGGGACCTTCGGATCGAAGGAACCAAAGACATTCAAATCGATCTCCAGCGTCTCACGGTCGTTCATGTTGGGAAGATAGCGACCTTTCCAATAGAACGTTTTTCCCCCAGGGATTACCTGCAGTCCCGCCGTGTCGACGCCACGCGTCTGAAGCATCTGGGTGTGGTTGTCGGGCCAATCTTCACCAACCACTCCAACCAGTCGAACTGGGGTGAAGTAACTGGCGGCATAGGAAAAATAGACGGCGGATCCCCCCAGAACACGCTCCCGATGCTCTGTCGGGGTCTGGATCGAATCAAACGCCACCGAACCGACCACCAATAACGACATCCAGATCCCCTTTTCCCTTTGAAAATGAAGCGATTCGTTGAATATCAAGCCTTCATTCCATCCGCTTGGCCAGCTTTTCGCAAGGCCTAACGCGTCACGGCATGATGGCTGGAGCCTTCCTCGCAAGCCCCCAGGCGTCTCCCCCCTCGTGGGGCCGACTCGCCTTTTCACGCAGGGCTTCTCCCTGATACGATCGTTCGAGCCGACGCGGGATGCAAGTGCGGAAATCCTGCGGATGCCATTTCCGAATCCACGCCGCGTGGGGAACCGGGGACGGCCTGCAGGTTTGTTTCCCTGTTCGCCCGCTGACATCCAGGTGGGACTTTCCAACCGAGTCGACAGAAGATGCATTGCCCAGTCCAATATCTCCCGAAAGATTCTGCCGCCGTGGGAACCAGTTACCACCCTCGATGGTATTTGCGCAACGGCCATCTCCAGACGATGCTGGTCCCCTACACGTTGAGACCCGAAAGCCGATTTGACGTCTCGGCACACCAAGTCCCCTTCGGTGAAAACAGCGCCACCTGCCTCTACGAATCGCATGGCCGATCCGACTCCAAGTCCGACCAAGCCATCCTGCTGATCCATGGACTGGCTGGCAGTCATGCAAGCCCCTATCTGGTCCGAATCGCCGACCACTTGACCGCCCTAGGCCACCGCGTCTTCCGCATGGACCTTCCGGGCTGCGGCCCCTCGATGTCGCTCAGCGACCTCCCAGCCCACGCTGGCTGTAGCGATATCATCCGGCGCGTGATGATGTGGTCCAGCCAACACCTAGGGATCGCTCGCTGGCGCGTCGCCGGATTTTCGCTCGGCGGAAACATTCTCCTGAAGATGCTGGCCGAAAGTCGACAAGACGGATGGTCGACCGGGGTGGAACGCGCCGTGGTGGTCGCGCCGCCGATCGACTTGGCCCGCTGCTGCGACTCGATCGAATCCCGCCGAAACTGGCTCTACAACCGTTTCTTTGTCCGGATGCTCCGTAGCGCCGCTCACCAACGCGCCTCCCTCTGGCCCCGCTGGCAAGAACGCTTCCGATTGCTTCATAAACCGATCCGGTCGATTCGCGATTTCGACGACCAGTTCACCGCGCCACTGATCGGTTTTCAGAACGCAGCCGAATACTACGATCAATGCTCCAGCGCCCGCCTCCTGGACCGCATCCGCGTGCCCACCGAAGTCCTCGTCGATCGCAGCGATCCCATCGTCCCGGTAGCGATCTACGAGGATGCCCCCTGGTCCTCCAGCTGCCAACTGACCATCACCAAGCACGGTGGCCATCTGGGCTATCTGAATCATTCGCGGTCCGAGGGACTGGGATGCTGGATGGATCACTGGGTTGCCGATCACCTGCTGGATTGACCGATGAGCGATCTGAAGACAGCATCCCCCACGCGATCGACAAACTCGCTGTCCTGCCGGTCACTCGCTAGAAGAACTTCCTCCTGCGGACCGCTCGATCAAACGCAGGCATAGCTCCTGCACCTGGCGAGGATCGGCATTGGGATTGGCTTTGCGAGCCTGCCCCACCAGACTACCTAGCGCCTTGGCGTTCCCCTGCCTGACCTTGGCGACAACCTCCGGATTGTCTGCCAACAGCTGCTGGCAAAGCGACTCGAGCGTGTCCTGATCGACCGCCTCCAGCCCCAGCTGGCCGATCGCCTCTTCGACGGTCAATGAAGCCGACTTCTGCAAGAGCTGAAAAATCTCCCTCCCGCGTGTCGTATCGATCTTTCCGGACTCGATAGCCCCAAGCAGCAGCGCCAATCGTTCCGCATCAACCGGAAACTGGTCGATCGCCACCCGCTGCTCCTTCAGATATCGAAGCACATCCTGCTGCATCCATGCACTGGCGCGGCGCGCAGGGGCCCCCAACTGCACCATCCGATCAAAGTAGTCGCAGACTCCACGCCCC
>JBJSWM010000823.1:0-8590 GCA_046085865.1 Pirellulaceae bacterium | reverse complement strand
CGTCCGGTGCGTTTGTCGGCAATATCGACTTGAACGACTACATCACGGTTTACGTAGGAACCGAAACTTTGACTGCTACCGCGACAAACGCTACAGGAAACACTTCGGAGTTCGCGGTCAACAAGCCGATCCTACCCCTATTCGTCGCCGTCGTCGACCAAGCCATTGCGACTGAGGCTGGTGGTGTCAACAATGGGACCGCAGGGACGAACCCGACTGGCAATGTACTCACCAACGATACCGGGTCGGGCAACACGGTCATCGGCGTGGCAGCCGGGCTGGTGAGTAACCCCAACGGTGGGGTCGGCACAACGTTAACCGGTGCCTACGGTTCTATTAATATCGCGTCAAACGGACAGTTTACATACACGGTCAACAACGCTCTTTCGGCCGTACAGGCGTTGCGCAACACATCCACGACCGTATCAGACGTCTTTTCCTACACAGCTCGGAATTCATCGAATGCTACGGCGTCATCCCAAATAACCGTCGTCATCCAGGGCGCGAACGATACACCCACGATCATCAGCGACGGCGGAGATTCGCAGACCAACGTCACCACTTACGAGTCGACCACCTATGTCACGACCGTGGTGGCAGCAGACGTCGACGCCAATTCTTCGATCACGTACACGATCACTGGGGGTGCCGATGCGATTAAGTTTGCGATCACCAATACCGGTGTCTTGTCCTTCATTACGGCACCTGACTTCGAAGCGCCGACGGACGTAGGTGCCAACAACATTTACAACCTGAATGTCCAAGCAAGCGATGGAACACTTACAACAACGCAATCCATCGCCGTCCTGGTTCTCAATGCACTCGAGTCCGTCGGAACCGACACGTATGGTGGGATCTATATCGACGATGGAAGCGATGGATTTACTACGACGGGAACCTGGACACAAACAGGAAACGGTTGGCAATCCGATGTTCGGACGGTACCAGCAGCAAGCGGCTCCACTGCGACTTGGACATTCACCGTACCGGCAGGTATTTATAATGTCTCTGCGCACTGGCGAACGCAGAACTATGGCGCAACCAACGCCCAATTCAATGTTGCGGGCACGACGGTGTCGGTGGATCAGAGCGTCGCGCCAAATGATTTCTATTCCTCTGGGATCAACTGGAAACGCCTTGCGAACTTCACATCGACTGGAACCGCGGTCAATATTACACTCAGTGGGTTGGCCGGATCGGTGGGAAACCTAGTTGCAGACGCAATTCGGCTAGAAGGCGTTACGAGCACTCTGGCACCTGAGTCAAACGAAACGATATCGACGGCATCCACCATCACGTTTGTTCCTGGAGTTCCAGCATCGGTGGGTAATTACCTCGGGGATGGTTCCAATGGCGAGAAGGATGTTGACTTCTACAAAGTAAATCTCGCGGCCAGCCAGAGTATCGATATTCAGGCGGAAGCACTCGCTTCGGAGTTTATCTCAGACCGCAGTACACTTCAGTCCCGCATTCGCGTTTTCAATGCGACTGGGACGCAGCTCTTTACCGCTGCATCGTCAGGAGGAGTGGATCCATCGGTCTCATTTCAGGCGACGACTGCAGGTTTCTACTACATCGGGATCTCGTCTGCTGAGAACGCGAGCTACAGCCCAACATCTCTGACCGGCCGAGTGAACAACAGTACTTTTGGGAGTTACCGACTCCACGTGCTCGCTCCCCTTGTTCCACCGACCACAACCTATAACCAAACCTACACGGTGGACACCGTTTCCGATGTGGTCAATACGACGACCATGTCCCTGCGGCGAGCGATCAATAATGCACAGGCTGCAGGTGGTGCCAGCCTGATTGTTTTCTCACCAACCCTCACTCAACCAGTCTTGCTGGACAGCGGATTACCCAGCATCACCGGCAACATTACGATTCGGGGTGCGGCCTCGGGAGCGTTAACCGTGATCAGCCCGAATCCCAGTGCGTCGTCGAAGCTTCTCTTCACGGTTGCTTCTACTGGTGTGCTTCGGCTTGAGAATATGGTACTCCAGGGTGCCTACTCAACCACCGCAAACGGCTCGTCTGCCAACGTGAGTGGGCAACTGTGGTTGGATCGATCCGAAATCCGTAACAGCCAATCGAATCTCGGTGGAGCGATCTATGCCGGAGGCACTGGCTCCATCGTCATGGTGGACTCAACCATTTCAGATAGCACGGCGACCCGTGGGGGAGGTATCTATTTGGCGTCCACGAGCGAGCTGACTGCCATCAATAGCACCTTTTCGCAAAATGACGCGAGCCTCACAGGGGACGCGATTTCGAACTACGGCACGGGTGCCGTTTCGCTGTTCAGTTCGACGGTGGCAAGAAACGGGCTTCCGTCAACCAACACCTCCGAAACACTCCAAAACCTAACGTCCGGTCGTTTCGTTCTTCGCAATTCGCTTGTGGTTGACAATCGTTCGATTGCCGACACGTCCGGCACTTTCATTTCCCATGGCTACAACGTAATCGGAAATGCACGATCTGCGGTTGGATTGTTGACGATGAGTTACCTGCGCGACCAAGTCGGAGGGCAAAGCCTGGCGCCCGTCCTGTGGGGAGCGGTAGGCCAGCTCTCCCATCAAGGCGGCCGCACACGGTCGGTGATGCCCGTTGCAACCAGTCCCGCAATCGATCGGGGAAGCAGTTACGGCAGAAGAACAACCGACCAACGCGGAGCCGACCGGTTCCTCGACGGTCCCGATCTAGGAAGCTTGTCTGACACGCAAAAGCAAGTAGACATCGGTGCTACCGAGTTCGGTACCTACTTCGTCAACGTAACGAACGACGCCCTGGACACCTCACCAACCACCACGGATGGAATTGTCGACACGGATCCGACGGCAACCGGTTCCCAGGTGTCGCTGCGCGCTGCGGTCAAAGAACTGAGTAATCTTGCTGGCTGGACTGGCGTCTTGGAACAGTCCACGCTGAACAAGATGGAAGGTATCGTCCGTTTCGAACCGACCATTGCAGAAGTTGTTCTCAGCAACTCAGGAAACAACGAGCAAAACTCGCAAACGGGAGATTTGGACGTCTGGGGAAACATCAGGGTCTTGGGCAACGACACGCCGACGGTAATCACTGCGAATTGGATGGTGTCCAATTCACAGACGGGCCCTCAGTACTTTGCTTTGAACGATCGGGCATTTCAAGTTGGACCGAATTCCACGTTGACACTTGAAAAGGTAAAGCTCGCAGGCTTCCGAAGTCCCGACGGCACGACTCTTGATGGCGGGAATGGTGGTGCGATTTTCAACGACGGTGGTACCGTTACGCTCAAGCAATCGGAGATTTTCTACCCTTATCTCAACTCATCGATATGGAGTGGAAAGAATTCAGCGGTTCGCGGAGGAGCGATCTATACCCAGAACGGTCGCGTTGAGGTTTTCGGATCCAAGATTTCCTTGAACTCTGCAGTGGATGGCGGTGCCATTTATGTTCAATCCGGAGAATTGCTTGTCGATCAGCAGTCGACTATTGAGGACAACTCGGCAGTCGGGAGAGGTGGTGCGATCTATGCCAACCCGAGCACGATCACGATCGATGGGCAAAGCATCATCCGCCGTAATCTTGCAGACATTGCGGGCGGATCTTTACACCTAAATTCGGGCGTAACGACGACCATTCAAGGCGCGTCGCAGATCGATTCCAACGCTGGTTACTCCCAAGTACTCGCATCCGGGGTCGCCACCAAAGGACTCGCGATCTACAACCTTGGCACCCTGACCATGCGAGGGAACTCAACGCTCTCGAATCACACAATCTATGGAGAAAGTGCCCTGTACAACAATGGAACGGCAACACTCGACAATGTAGTTCTATCCAACAACATCGACACGGCCGGTTCGAGCGTAATCCGGAACGACTATGCAGGAAAACTCACGTTCTCTCACAGCACCTACTCGAACAATGGAGGGACGGCCACCAACGCAGGAGGCTTAGTCAATGAAAACGGTTGGGTTCGAATCGACGATGTTCAATTCCAAAACAATACCATATCAGCCGCAAACGGCGGGCTCATCACCAATCGCGGCGTGAATGCCGATATGGCAATCAGCAATTCTCGCTTCGACCATAATCATCCTGGCATCGAACCTGGGGCTCCCGTTCTCTACAACCAGTCGGGAAATCTGAAGCTCGATGGCTCGAGAATCGAATACACGTCGAACACGGCAGGATTCTATGCGACCTCGACAGCGATTCGGAACTTGGGAGTGCATGAGTTCATCGAGAAGTCCGAGTTGAGCGTGCTGCCCATCGCTGCGGACATTGATCCCAACCAAACCGAGATTTTCGTCCATAGCTATGCGGCCATTGAGTCGCTGCCACTTCCTGTGAGACTATTGATCGGTGATGAGGTTGTCAAAGTCACCGCCTTGAATCGGTTTCAAACGTCGCTCACCGTCGAACGCACCAAACCGGTCTCGCATCCAAGGACATCCTCTGTCAAGATTTATATCGACCACGTTCAAAACCGTATCTCGGTGGGAGATCCTGTCAAGTTCGCAAAGTACAACTTGCCCTTCGACATTCTGATCGACAACGAGATCATGACCGTCACGAAGATCGAGGGGGCAGTCCTCCATGTGATTCGTGGGCGAAACCTTACCCGTGCATCAGAGCACCAGTACCCATTTCAGGTATGGGCAGTATCGGGTGGGCTGAGCGTCACAAACGCCGTCTTCGCGGACAACCACTCAGAAGTATCGCTGTACCCGGGTGGTTCCGAAACGATCTACAATTTCGTGCATCCGCATACACCAACAACGATCCTAGAAAGCGCAACCTTTTATAACAATTCACGATTCCCTGCCGAGGTGTACGCGGGTTCGGGTTTCTCAGATCAGACCACGGCGAAGATATTCCAAAACACAGCCGACGTACGAACATTCCGGACCCGCTACGAATCACTACCAGAGTTCAGTTTCTCCAGAATTCCCTTGGCACCCGAGGCAATGTTGAGCGACGGCGCTTGGGTGGATGACTCACCATCAATGACCATCGAGAACTCCATCTTCTCGGGGCAACCCTCGGTCCAATCCAAGCAACCACCCGCAGTCCGAGGAAGTTTTCAGTCCTTGGGTGGAAATTTGGCCGACGAAGCAGAAGTGAAAACGATACCCACGCGAAATCAGCTATCGACCACGGAGACCAAGGTCCGAATCGAAACTCCGTCACTCCTATTTCCTCCACTTCCATTTCTAGCGCAAGTGGGACACATCAACGGCAGGAACTGGGACCGTGAATACGTTCTCGTCACTGGCATTACCGAAATGCGCGACCCAGTTTCGGGTGACAAAGAAAACATCACCGAACTGACGGTTCAGCGGGGTGTGAACGGTACAACGGCACAGCTACATCCAAGCGACTCGCTGTTTGCATGGAGTACCAATGGCTTTTGGAAAGCGACCGATAAGTTCGGGCTACCCGCCTACGAAGCCTTCTCACGAGAACGAGTGTCTCTTACATCATCGATCACCCCCTCGACCAACATCCTGCAGATCGATGATGCCAGTCGATTTCCTCCGGTCCCATTCAACGCGCAAATCGTCGCACCTCCGAGCTACAACTCTGACGGCAGTTTGGTCACAACGCCAACCACGGAGAACGTGACGGTGACCCAGGTCAGTGGCTATCAAGTGACCGTGGCTCGACCACCGAGCACCACCAATTCATTCGCTTCTGGATCTGCATTGTTTTTCTCGTGGGCGGTGAACACACGAATCGACCCGCGTATCACTCGATATGTGCCGGTAGGATCGTCCGAATCGATCGTCATGCCATTGGCAGACAGTCCAGCACTCGACTCAGGGATTACCACTGGGTTTTCTGGCCAGAATTCCGTCATTGATTCTAATTTGGCTGCAAACCAATATGTCATCAACAAGCGAATCGTCATGTCGGTCGCGACAACATTCGAGTCGACCACGGAAGGTTATGCATTCATCAATGACACAGAGATCGCCGTTGCGAGCACTGCGAACCTTCCTACCTTACCATTTGTGGCCAGCGTCGACGGGGAACTCATGGATGTCACCGCAGTCAACACAACCACACGCAAGCTCACCGTTGTGCGTGCTCGCTACGACACATCGAACTCCGACATTCGGCCAGGTACGAAGATCGCCTTTGGCAAGGTCATTTCAAACTCAGGCTCCGACACCCGTTTCTACTTGGAAGACACAGCGGGGCTTCCGCTTGCGCCCTTCTTCCTGTTGCATGGAACCGAGATCGTTCGTGTAGACAGCATTGACAGCGTTTCGAAGACGATCACGGTCTCGCGCGGGATGCTTGGATCGAGTGCGTCATCCCACCCGATACGATCCTTGTTTTCGGGTGGCTTCGAGGGACTTGATTCAGCGAAACTCCATTTCCAGTACAGTGGTGCGATCGATGTCCAACTGATTGAAGCCGTTGGGATCGCAAAGATCGGCAATGCCATCAACGTAGCCGACACGTCCATATACGTTCCGAATCTGCCCTTTCCGTTAGCAGGAATGGTCGGCGGAAAGATTCGCCTCGGAACGGAAGTCATGTATGTCCGTGGCGGCACGCGTCCCGATCCAAATGCCGATGGCCACTTCCTTTCCGTTGTGCGCGGATATGAGAACACGGCGCCGGTTGCCGCGGCAAAAGGTACCGTGGCGGAACTGACCGGCTTTCTCTTCTCAGCCGCAAACTCAGTTCCTGCGACGAATGATCCAGGCTACTTGCGTGTCGCAGACATGATTCTGCCATTTGATGGCATACGTGCAGGAATTGCCACAGACCCCATTCCGGTCAGTCCGTCGCATGCATCGCGTCTGATTGTCGCAATCAACGACAAGAAGCTGGAGGCCATCGGGAACAACAGCGGATTCGATTTCGCTGCCGCAGCCAAAGAGCAGACTGTTCTCGATGCCGTTTACGGTACCGATGTGCTCGCGGGCACAGCTACTTCGATCCAGATCAATGTGGAGGATACAACTCCACTACCAGCCGTACCGTTCCTGCTTCGCTATGGAGCAGAACGGATGATCGTCACGGCGCTGGATCACGCTAGAAACAATATGACGGTAACGCGTGCAGCTCAGGGTACGACCCAACAAGTGCAGCCACTCGGGATCGTGCCGGACCGAGGCACATTCGTCACAGTATCCCCAGGTTTCCAGCTTCCTTCGACTGCTCCTTTCGTAGCTCAATTTGGACGGGAAACGCTTCAGGTTCATGGCATCGATCCCAACCATCGTTTGTTGACCGTCAGTCGCGCTTTGAGGAATGGCACTCCGTTGGAGCAACGCTCCGGTCAACCCTTCATTTGGGGTAACGATCAACAGTCGCCCGGCTTCAACAGCTCGATGCTGGTTCTGACTGCGAGCATCTCAGCCGCCGCTACCCAGCTGATTGTCAAGGGCGATGCGACGATCCCGGATCTTTCAACCCTTCAGATCCGAGACGAAAAAATGCTGGCGACGGTTGTCACTCGAAATAACGATGGCACGACCCTCGTCAACATCGTGCGTGGAATCCTCGGAACCGTTGCGGCAAGCCACCCTGCTGAATCCAATGCCATCCTGCTTTCGGATACCTATGGCGGTTTCAGAAATCTCAATTCAACGATCGACCGCGGCGCCTATGAAGCATCAATCTGGCGAGTGAACACATCGGCGGATCTCCCCGATCTTGCGCCTGGGGATGGGCAAGTCACCACCAGTTCGGGGCTCGTCAGCCTTCGAGCTGCAATCATGGAAGCAAATGCTCGCCCTGGTTTTTCGTCGGTTGTTGTTCCTGCGGGCGACTACTCCCTGACCAGTGAATTGCTCATTTCATCGACCGTTGAGATTCAGGGGATCAATGCAGCCGACACCTATATCCACGCGAACGGATCTCGGGCCATGCGTGTCTCAAGCTCCGGGCGACTGCGCATTGCGAACATCAAACTATCCGGAGCCGCAGGTTCTGGAGTCGGTGGAGGCGTCTTCGTCGATGGCGGAACACTCGTTGTCGATCGCTCTGCATTGACCGGTAGTAGCGCTGCTAACGGTGGTGCGATCTCGAATCTAAACGGGTCTGTGACGATCAATAACTCGAGCCTGTACGCGAACTCCACCGCGGGGAGTGGTGGGGCCGTGCACTCCATCGGCGGCACCGTCACGGTTTCGGGAAGTACTATCTCCGGAAACACGGCAACCGTGTCGGCTGGTGCTGTGTATACGAATTCGACGGCGAATTTGACGATCCTCAGCTCCACGATTGCGAACAATTCGGCACCCATCATAGGCGGCGTCGTCGCGGATGGACTCAACAACCAATTCGGCAATGCACTTGTCGCAAAGAATACCTCTGCGGGACAGCCAGATCTCAAGGGAATATTCAAGTCGCTCGGAAGCAATCTCATTGGCGCTCCACCGATCGCAGAGCGCAGTCTCGCGTCCGTTATGACAAGTAATCAGTCGTCACTGGCAATCGACGCGGCACCCAGCGTAGTGCCAGCGCTTCCATTTGTGGTTAAAATCGACGCCGAGTTGCTCCAAGTCACAGCGATTGCCAGTGACGACTGATTACTTGTCATAACGGACGCGAGACTGCGCTCTGCGATCGGTGGAGCGCCAAT
>JBJSWM010000822.1:0-4244 GCA_046085865.1 Pirellulaceae bacterium | reverse complement strand
CCGTCGCGCCCTGGAACCCGCAGTTGGCCGACCAGTGGCTAGCGGCACTGGAGAAAGAGCTCTCGTTTCTACGCCATCCACAGCCAGTCCAGACGCTCTACTTTGGAGGCGGCACCCCCAGTCTGATCCCGCCAAATCAGTGGGATACTTGGTGCCGCATCGTCCGTCACTGGCTGCCTCTGGATCCGGGGGCGGAATGGACGATCGAAGCGAATCCCGCCGACATCGACCAGCAAACCTGTCGTCGCATGGCCGATCAAGGGGTCAACCGAATCAGCCTGGGGGGCCAGTCGTTCGATCGCGGCAAGCTACAGCGTCTGGATCGAGACCACACGGGGGACCAGCTAAAGCAGGCAATCGACCAGGCCAGTCGCTGGTTTCCCGAAGTCAGTCTCGATCTGATCTTCGCCGCGCCGCAGGAAACCCTTTCCGAGTGGCGGCGGGATTTGGAGCAAGCGATTGCCTCCCCCATCCAGCACCTTTCCACCTATGGACTGACCTACGAGAAGGGAGCCAGGCTGTGGAGTCTTCGCCAGCGAGGGGAGGTGCAGTCGGTCGCGGAAGAGGAAGAACTGGAAATGTATCTTTGGCTACATCATCGACTGAAGGATGCTGGTTGGGATCACTATGAGATTTCCAACGCCTGCCTTCCGGGACATCGCAGTCGACACAATCAGGTCTATTGGTCGGATCAGCGATGGTGGGCCTTCGGTCCAGGCGCCGCGCGGTTTGTGGGGCGAACACGCAGCGTCAACCATCGCAGCACGCGCCAGTTCCTGAAGCTGCTGGATGCGGGGCAGTCGGGAGTGGCCGAACGGGAATGGCTGGACGACCAGGCGCTGGCTCGCGATCGATTCGTCTTTGGATTGCGACGGCTGGAGGGAATCGTCTGGTCGGAGTTCCAGAAAGCCTGCCCGACGCCGTTGTGCGAATCGATCGAAAGGCTGGTGGAAAAACATGCCCAAGCGGGATGGTTGGAACTCCATGAAGATCGACTACGGCTGACCGAATCAGGACTGGTGATTTCCGATGCGCTTTGGCCTGCCTATTATCAGGTGGGAGTTGGTTGAGCGCTATGGACTTACCCGCCATCCCAAGACACGGGGCGTCCAGTGGCAGTGGACCTAGCGCTGCGGAACCTCTTGGGTTGAACCCTGATCTGATGCATTCCACCTTCCAGCAAGCGATGGTGACCGATGGATTCGAATGATCACGTTTGGTTTCCAACCGATCCGTGGATCGATGGAAACTCGCTGCGGGGAGAGGCGACCGATGCTGTTTGCGATCCCGCGACCGGCCAGCCGATCGCCGAGGTGACGCATGCGACGCCAGAGATGGTGACGGGTGCGATCGAGGGAGCCGGCAAGGCGCTGCGGCCATGGCAAGCCCGATCGGCTTTTCAGAGAGGGGAACTGCTGAAGGAGGTCGCCAGCCGGATGCGGGCCCAGCGAGATTCGCTGGCGCGATTGCTGACGCGCGAGCAAGGGAAGCCGCTGGCGCAGGCAGAAGCCGAGGTCGACTACGGAGCGAGTTTTTTTCAGTGGTTCGGCGAGCAGGCCAGACGCATCGGCGGTCGCATCCAGCCCCATCCCGATGCGGCGCGGGAATTTCAAATCCAGATGCGCCCTATCGGGGTCGCAGGGCTGATCACCCCTTGGAATTTCCCGCTGGCACAAGGAGCCAAAAAAATCGCCGCCGCGCTGGCCGCTGGCTGCACTGCGGTCTGGAAGCCATCCGAGAAAACGCCGCTGATCGCTCTAGCGCTGGGAGAATTGATGCATCGCTGTGGCCTGCCACCAGGCGTGGTGCAGATTGTACCGGCACCTGGGCCACGGGTCGGAAACATCCTGGCCGAGCATCCGTTGGTGCGCGTGCTGAGCCTGACGGGGTCGACGGCGACGGGGCGCTGGTTGATGGCAGCCGCCGCGCCGCAGGTCAAACGCGTGGCGCTGGAGCTGGGGGGCAATGCGCCGTTTCTGGTGCTGGAGGATGCCAACCTAGAGGAGGTGGTGGAGCAACTGGTGCAGCTGAAGCTTTTTGTTTCGGGGCAGGTCTGCGTCACCGCCAATCGAATTCTCGTCGACCGCAGGATCGAACCGCGGCTTTGTAAGCTGCTGCAGCAGAAACTGATGTCCCGTCGCGTGGGGCATGGATTGGATCGGGCGGTCGACGCCGGTCCGCTGATCGATCCACCTGCCTGCCAGAAAGTGCAAAGCTTGGTGGATCTGGCGATCGCCGACGGGGCGGAACTGGTCTGCCAGAATCGCACCTTTGAAGAAGACCAGCGACTGCAGCAGGATCGGTTCTACCCACCTACCCTGCTCCGCCATGTCGAGGATGCCATGCCGATCGCTCAGCAGGAGATCTTCGGCCCTGTGCTTCCGCTGATGGCATTCGACCGGATCGAGGAAGCGATTGAACGAGCCAACCGGACGCCGATGGGGCTGGCGGCGTACGTCTACGGCAGCCGTATCGAGCGATGCCAAGCGATTGCCAGGGAACTGGAGGTGGGGATTGTGGGGATCAACGAGTGGCGGCCACTGAAGGCGGAGATTCCATTTGGGGGTGTGAAGCAGAGTGGCATTGGGTCGGAGGGAGGCGAAGAGGGGCTGCACGATTATCTGGTGCCCCAGGTGATCTCCACCCCCAAACCATCGATCGGATGCAATGACGAGATTCGTCGATGACCTGAGGTCAGGAGCGCAGCGAGCGGTAGGCGTCGATCAACCACTGCGCGGCCTGTTCGATCTCCTCGATCGTATTGGTTCTGCCGATCCCCAGCCGCAGGCAGCAGCGGGCCTGATCGTCATCCAGTCCCAGAGCTGTGAGAACGTGGCTGGGGCGAGGCTGAGCCGAGGTGCAGGCGCTGCCACTGCTGCACGCTAGGTCGGGGCAGCGCAACATCAGCGACTGCCCTTCGACCCCCGGGAACAGGAGATTCAGATTGCCGATCAAGCGTGGTGCGCGACGCGGATCGGGTCCATTGAGAGCGAGTGAATCGATTCCCTGCTGGAGCAACTGGTGGAGGCGACCGGAAAGCTGCTCCATTCTCGCCGTATCCGACACAAGTTCCTGGTTGCCCAGTTCCATCGCGGCCCGAAGGGCATGGATGCCGGGGGTGTTGAGCGTCCCGGAGCGGAGGTTGAACTGCTGGCCGCCACCGATGACCTGCGGCAACAGACGGACCAGGCGCGGGCGTTGACGGACGAACAGCCCACCGATTCCTTTGGGCGCGTACACCTTGTGTCCAGAGAAGCTTAGCAGATCAACACCCAGCGACTGGACATCGATCGGCATGCGCCCTAGGCACTGCGCGGCATCGGTGTGCAGCAGAGCGCCGACGCTTCGGCAATGATCGGCCAACTCTGCGATCGGCTGGATCACCCCGACTTCATTATTGGCCAGCATCACACTGACCAGCGCCGTTTGGTCGTCGATCTGCTTGCGAGCTTCTTCCAGAATGATTTGACCCCAGCGAGCGTCGGTGCTCGGGTGAATCGGCAGCCACTGGATTTCAAATCCGTGAGTCGCTAGGCGTTGGATTGGATCGATCACCGCTCGATGTTCGGTGATCACCGAAATCACCTTGCGTCGTTTCTGGCGTGGGTGCAAGCAGGCACCGAGAATCGCCAGATTGTTGCTCTCGGTAGCGCCGCTGGTGATGACCAGTTCTTCTGGTTGTGCTCCTAACTGGGAAGCGATGGCGGCGATCGCTTCGCTGGTCTTCTGGCCTACCCAGCGGCCCGCTTCATGTGTCGTGCTCCCTGCATTGGCGAAGTGTTCCGTCAGCCAGGGGAGCATCGCCTGAACGACGCGGGGATCGACCGGTGTGGTGGCGTGATGATCGAGATAGATCATGGTTCGACCGGGAGCGGCTTCAGGAAAGAATGCGAGAGACAATCGTCCAACCAGCAGACTCGATTCATCAACCAGTTTACCAAATGCGTTGGATATCTCCCATGGTGGTCGCCTTGTTCTTCGTAGGGTGTGCGAGGCCGTCGATCGCGATGGGTGATGTTTTAGGTGTCGGTCGCGACGGCGGAGCACACCACGATGGTTCGATCGACGTTTGGTTCTGGTGTGTTCGCGGTCGGTTGGATCCCCGCAAAGAACCGTAGTGTCGCTATAACTTCCCCGGCGCCATGAGGTCATTCGTTCAACGTGGACTTCCCCACGGTTGGTAGACAGTGAGTCACCTTATGTCATGATATGTGACAGGAGACTGACTCATGAAGCAACGACGC
>JBJSWM010000821.1:0-6021 GCA_046085865.1 Pirellulaceae bacterium | reverse complement strand
CTGCGTGGTGGGGCTTCGAAATCGAAGTAATTCGGATTGGTGATTCGAGGCACGCCAAGATCGATCATCCGATTTTCATCAGGTAAAAAACGAATCAAGTGATGGATATATCCGGTTCCGTATCCTGTTTGATTGTCGATTCGGATGAACGTGAAAACCGATCCATCCGAAGCGATCGATATCGAACCTCGGGAATCTGGATGGAGGCCTTGGATTCGATCTCCCAGGTTTTCCGCAACCACTGGTTGACCGGCTTCTCCATCTAAAGGGATACGAAAAAGAGGCAGGTCGTTGAGCAGTTGCAGGTAGGCCGTTTTTCCATCCGGCGCGAGCCTCCAGTCGGGATGGACTTTTTCCTGACCGATCGCCTCTTGAAACGACTGATCTCCCAACCGGAGCGGATCGATCGTCACGGTATCCGAAGCCGGATCGTAGCGTGCAATTTGGTAGTCATGAGTCATCGCGGTAGCGCGATGACGCCAGTCGATCAGGGTGTTGGGTTGGTCCCGGAGTATCGGCCCCAAGTCCCTGAATGCCCTAGCCTGATCGCCCAGTCTCGAGAGCATCCAGTGCTGGCTTTCGCAGGTGATCGCGTAAAGAAGTCCCAGAGACTCGTCGACCGCAACATCGATGACTCCTTCTCCTTCCTTGGCATCGGCGGGCAGTCTGGGGTCTCCCAATGGCATGGGAGATCCCAGGTTTTCCGTTTTTTGGGTATCGGGGTCGTATGCGAGCACAAAGCCACCTCGATAGACACTGGGATTGATGCCTTGGGCTTGGCGTTCTTTTTCCCAGGGCAGTAGATAACCCTGCTTGGTGCCAAAATAAATCCTGCCAGAGGCACCGACGGCATTGCGGGTGTGAATTTTCGCTTGAGCCGCGTATCCGATGGAATCGACGGGAGCTCCAATCGTTCGATGGACGTCGACCACGACTTGCATGGATTCGGTAACGGGATCGAATTCGACCAAGTAGGCGTTGCGTCCATAGGCTGCAGTGCCGATGTAGATCTTGCCATTCTTCCCTTCGCAAAGCGAAAAATAACCAGATTCCTCCGTGGTCGTGTCCGGCAAGATGTGATAGGCCTTGGCCGGAATGACGGGAAAAGGGGCCTGAGCCATCGAAAGGCTGGCGAAGATGGGAAGCAGCAGGCTGGCGACGGATAGCGTCCATAAGCCGATGATGCAGATCTGGGTGGCCTGCTGCCGACTCGGCTTTTTGCTGTTTGGCGTCAGCTGGGAAGTAGGGGGAGCATTCACTTGGTGAGTTCCTTCGGCGCCACTGGTTGGTAGATGAATGGACGACGAAAGACTCCACCGAAGTGATGCGGATTGTGAAGCCTCAGGGTGAGTTGATTCTCTCCTGGCTGCAAACCGTCTGACAACTCGACATCCCATTCGAAGCGATAATCGTTCATCCACCACATCCCTTTCATCGGCCTGTGAGCGATCTGTTTCCCATTGAGATACAGCCAAGCTTCATTGAATAGGCCTGGAAAACGGATCCTGGGGGGCGTGGCACGGATGACGGCCTCATGCTGGTATTGGGTACGATACCAAAGGTCGCCAGTGAAACTGCCCCGCTCTTCGTTGAGAACTCCCTGAGCCTGAGCATAGAGGTCGGTCTGAAGCGACTGCCATACGCCAGGGGTGTCTGCAAGAAACCACTGGGCCTCAACTCCTTCCTGTTTTGCGTCGCGACGGAATTCCCAGTTGAGAGGGAGATTGGCCAGCCGCTTTCCGCTAGTGCCATCAAGCAAGGGGATCAGTTCACGGTACTGCTGAACCTCACCCGGCCACCATGCATAACCATTCTCTCCAATGGCTTTGTAAGTGGTCAGGATCGGACTCATCTCCGTCAGGCGATCGCGAGCGGCGAGTCCCTTTTCACCCCAGAGTACGGCCTCAGCGAAATCGGTATCACGAGCGGCCGCCTGCATCATTTTGGAGCAGGCTTCCATCAATTCAAAGCTCAGTCGTGTCAGTTGGATTCGTTGTCTGAGTATCGCCAGCGTTGACGCATCGATTCGATCTACCGCCCGTTCTATCATCTGCTCGCCCTGCTCGAGATCCTCCCGCAAGGACTCCACAAACTCGACTGGATAGATCGCAGGGATGACGAAATACTCGTGTTCACTGACCGGCGTTTCCTCCCAACGGCGATAGACCTTCCCCCAATAACTCGCCATCGGCCCTGCCGCTGGGCCGTAGAACGCAGGATAGAAATCCGCGAGGATCTTCTTGACGTCCAAGTCAGGATTCCAAAGCAGTTGTCCTCGTATGTGGAGGTTCAGGAATGTGGTGGCCCAAGCACCGCGGCTCTCGGTATCGACCCCAAGCAACTTTTCCTGACGATAGATTTGAACATCCTCAGCAAATGCTTGATGCGATGGGTTGGGAAGATCGCGCCAGACCAACATGCTTTGGTCGTAGTCGTAGATCACCAGTCGGCCCTCCATAACCTGAGCCCATCGACGAACGACTTCCCGAAGGGGTCTTCTTCCGGGATATCTGGTGTCGGACATGCTGTGAATCGGATCAAAATCGATCGGAGCCAGGTAGGCGATAAGGGGATTCTCAGCTCGTTGGATTCGCACGGGTGGGAGAGTCATGTTGGAATAGGCCAGAAACCCAATTCTGGAGCGGCTGTCTGGGACTTTGGCGTGCAGGATTTTGGCAACCTGGTTGTAGAGTGTCAGAAATGCATCGGTGCAGGAATGAGTCTGGAAGTAAGGGTCGTACTGCAGCCCCATCAGCTCGCGGTCGAAGGGAAAGTCTGACTGATACAGGCCGTCTTCCATGCCCAACGAAAAATCGCGTCCCTCCGCGTACATCTTATGGACTTGGTTCGCTACGTGCCTTGCTGTCAACTCATCTGAAATCGGGACGTCAAACATAGTTTTTCCATCGGGAATTAGCTCCTTGGTGTAGCTGCCAAGCGCGTGTCCGGATGGAATCGAAAGGTCGTTAAAATGATTGTGCTGCATGAAGGCATCTTTTCCGGTACCGTCCCCTAGCCACGACAGCCAATATCGCCGAACCTCAAAAGGTGGGGCATAGAAGAAATCCGGTTGATCGAAAACTAAGGTCTCCAACTTCGGGATACATTCCCCAAGTTGGGTCGGAAGATACCATCGACACCCCCACTGATGCAGCAATTCGATGACTGCATCGAGATGATTTTCGTCGTGAAGACCCGCCAGAAGTAGTCGAGAACCCCGACGTGCAATCCCGATTGCATCGGCTCTTAAAACAGGATTAGGTTTCGCGATCTGGCGCAATCGGTGAGCGAATTCGGCATCCTCGCCCATCGCACGACGCCCCAGAACAAAAACTGGCGCGTCCGCAGGTGGATTGCTCGACTCTCCAAGATGCACCGGAACCAAGGCGCCCGTGATTTTCTCAATCGTCTTTGCTAACTCGTCCGCCGCTTGTCGTTCCCACTGGGTAGCGTCCTCCGCTAGCTCAATGGTTGCCTTGGATGTACCGCGATGAGCGATGACAAGCGGTTCTTCAGCATGAAGCCAGAATGTCGCCATGCAGCAAATCAGAATCGCTATTTGGGTGCGTAATGCAAGGTAGGATAACGATGCAGAAGAATGCATGGTGTGGGCCTTCATCATCATGGAGACTGTTGCCACGATTGTGAGAAAGTTTCAGGAATGCGAAGCTTCTTCAGTCATTCGATGGGGTGGTATCGAACTGTCCCCAGACCGCAGGGGCTTGGAAGTTTGGTGGTTTGGGGCGGTTCCTGGGAGGCACAGCCGCCTGTTGGTAGTTCAGTAGCGACTGCTTCATCGACTCCACCACGTCCGGCTCGACTTCGGACCGGTTGGCTTGTTCGGACGGATCAGCGAGCAGATCGTACAGTTCCCACACCACCGGTTCGCTGGGGATCATTGACGTGGAATTGGTATCTGGATCCTTCGGATCGCGTCCCCATTTGCCGATCAGCTTCCATTTGCCGCGTCGCATGGCGGCGACTCCGGGCGCTGCATGCAATAGGATTTCTTCGTGGGGCGAAGGAGCCTGCTGCGTCAGTGACGGCCAAAGGTTTTTGCCATCGATGGGATGGGGCTGGTCCAGAGATGCACCGGCAAGGCGAATGAGCGTCGGATACCAATCGACGATATGGAGTGGTTCGTTCAGTTCCCTGCCGGCGGGGATGATCCCTGGCCAGGTTGCGAACGCCGCTGCACGAATGCCTCCTTCGTAGGGAGTTCCCTTCCCAGCACGCAGCAATCCATTGGTCGCCCCTGCACCGGTAGGGCCGCCATTGTCCGCAGAGAAAACCACTAGCGTCTGGTCGGCCCATCCTTTGGACTCGATCGCCTGCATGATTTTTCCAATCATCCGATCGACGCCCCGCACCATCGCGCTGTAGATCCTGCGATTGCGTGGCTCAACTCCCCGCAACGCTTCCAGATCCTCTTCCATCGCTTGAAGCGGAGTGTGCGGCGCGTTGAAAGGGACATAAAGAAACAGTGGTTTCTCATCGGGCTGCTGATCGATCAGACGAATCGCTTCCTTGCCAATCAGTTCGGTCGCGTGGCCTTCATCCCTGCAGACCTGATCGTCGCGATGCCAGTCGAATTCTCCGGCGCGCGTATGCTCCAAGTAAGCGATCGCACCGTTGTAGTGGCCATACTGATGGTCGAATCCTCGATGCGTCGGTAGGAGGCTTGGGCTGGCGTGTCCCAGATGCCATTTCCCGACGATTGCCGTGGTGTAGCCGACCTTTTGGAGCGCCTCGGAAAGTGTTCGTTCCTCCAGCGGCAAGCCATAGGAGGCCCAGGGACGCACCACGCTCAGTTGCAATCCGTGTCGGATTGGATAGCGACCCGTCAGCAACGCCGCTCGCGTCGGAGAGCAGAGATTCTGGACATAGAACGCTTCTAGTCTGGTGCCAGCGGCTGCCAAGCGATCGATGTTTGGGGTCGGGATAGAACCGCCGTGGAATCCGACATCACTCCAACCTAAGTCGTCGACCAGAAAAATCAAAATGTTGGGCGGCTTGGCTACCACCATGGAAACGTCCGTCAGCATGCAAGCCGCCATTCCGAGCAGCCAGGCTACCCGGGCAAGGTTTCGATATTCGGTGCCGACATTCATGAGCAGACTCGCAGGGGAAGGGTGAAAGGGATCGGCATTTTCGTCGCATCGGCATATTCAGGGAGTCTCCGAGCACTGGATTGCCGAGCACTGGATTGCCGGCATGGGCGCAGCGGGAGTGGACATCCATATCCGTCGATTTCGGTTCAGCGAAAACTGGCCGCTTCGTCCTCGCTTTGTACCGTGTTGGCAATGCGATAGAGTGTTTCCACTCGCTGGAAACCGAATTGCTGATAGAGCCGCAAGGCACCGGTGTTGCTGGCGGTCACTTCCAGATGGACCCGTTCACACCCGACGCTCCAGAAACCGTGAAGCGCTCGCAGCAGGAGAGCCGAACCGATTCCCTGCCCCCGATGTTCCGGCACAAGTCCCAAGTTTTGAATCGAACCGATCGCAGGGCCAGAGAACATACCCTGGATCGTCCCGATTCCTGCCGGTGTCCGGCGACTCTCAGGAGACTGATGCACGGCAAGCCACGTCGCCTCGGGGATAAACTGAGACCGCTGCGTGATGTCGCGCATCAATTGAATGCAGCCATCTTTGTCCCCAAGGCAAGGGAAAACCACCGAATCCATTTCCGTTCGGAAGCATTCCCATTTCACCCTTGCATGCTCGCGGAGGAGCAGGGGGTCCCAGGGAACCAAGCAATAATCTCCTGGCAAAGGTCCTTCATCGGGAAGTCCCCTGAGATCAATCTCCATTCGAAAACGCTTGAAGTACGTCGCAGCCATCGCCATCGCTCCGAATCCCAGCCATGGCTTCGAATGCCGGCATGGGAAGGTAGCTTGATCTTCAGCAAGCTCATCCCGAGCCTACTCGTGGAGTCACAGTGGTCCGACGGGCCGCAATCCCCGCAACCGAAACGGTAGCCTATTCCAAACCGAGGGTCAAATACCGACCAATCATTCAG
>JBJSWM010000820.1:0-2121 GCA_046085865.1 Pirellulaceae bacterium | reverse complement strand
CTCCCTTGCGACGTCACCGCCTGCGTGTCGATGTCATCCACTTATACGGTATGCCTGGGTGCGGAGTGCCCGACATTTTGATCCGCTGACCTTGCGCCGTCCTGTTTACGGTGCCAAGGCTCGGATTTGCTCTGGTGCAAGAACTCCTTCAAACAATTTCAATTCGTCCAGATCTCCGATGTAATCGATTCCAAGCATGATGGCCGTCTGATCTGGATCCCAGTGAAATTGAAGCGGTGCTTCATAAGTCCCCTGACTTTGGCCGTTCAAATAGAAGACCGCTTTGCCCTTCTTGCCTTCACCTGCGTTGATTCCTTCCACCGTGAAGGCCACGTGCGTCCATTGGTCGCGACCGAAGGGAGGCTTGGCCACCGAAATCATCGGTCGTGAAGCGATGGGCCATTCTTCCCATGCGATGTTCTTTGGATTCCAGAACGATAGATCCGAAAAGACCCCCAGCCGAAAGGCACGAGGCGAGTCCTTGTCGAAATCGACGAAGAATGCAGAGTCATTCCAAGCTTTCTGGGTGATCTGAAGCGGGTCGCAGTATCCGGGTTGCAAATCGAGTTCTGGGTCCAGTCGCAGAAAGAGCGAACCGGTGATCGACCATGGTCCGGAAGAATTGGAAAGGTTATCGCCCCGATAGCAGATCACCTTGGGGGATTTCGATCGAAACTTCAGATAGCCTCCCTGAACCCCTCCCTCAGCAACCCATTCCACTCCCGGGCGCTGGATCCCCTCCCGAAGTTCCTTGCGGGCCAGTGTGTCGGCCGTGTAAAGCTTCGGATCCCCTTTGGCAGACGCTGCGTCCAGCGAACGATCGAAGGATGCATGTAGCCGAAGCGAGTTGTCGACGCTTGGCGTCTGAGCTCTGCTGCCGGCCATCAGCAAGATGGACAAGCCGATCGCGATCACCGTCCGTTGCCATAGCCGGTCACTTCGCATTGGATTCATAGAAATGCACCTTCATCAACGACTTGGGTCACTGTCTGGGGATAGGCGGAACGTCGTTCGGTTCGCGCCATCGGTTCCAAAAACCGATCTGCCCCCTCATTGTACGGTGAACGGACCGAATCGAGCAGGGAGTTGGTTCCGGATGCGTTGACGCAGTTGCAGAGAATTGGCGAGCTTCTGGTGCATGTCGAGGGTGGGAAGTTTCCCGCTCTCTCTTCAACCAAAGTAGGAAGGCATGGGTGGCTTCGCATCCGGTGTGGAGCGAGCCATTTTGCCGACCTTTTTCTGAGCCTTTCGTGAGAGGCTTTGCGGAATCAGAGCGACCGGGAGGGCGTTGGGTTCTTCACCCAGTCACAGCGCCGACATCCCTGTTGGTGGAAGGTGCTTTTTCGTCGATCCGACCATTTTGTGGGGAGTATCCGCCCGGCCGACTGCAGTCAGTGGGATGGAGTCGTATCGACAAGGGGTTCCCTGCCTTCCTGCCGAGGATCCGGAATTCCGCTAATCGGATGGATTCGACACGTTTGGGGCGACTAAAGAGCGTTCTGGAGCACTTGGGAGGGGGCTGCAGGGAAAGTGCTGCCAAGGGGTTTCGTCTTGCGTCCTAGGCTCCCTGTGAACCATATATAGAGGAGAATAGAAAGAGGTTGCTCCATCGCGATGGGAATGAACCTACTTGAATCTCGTGGAATCTCGAATTGGAGAGTTGGATGCAGGCGCTGGAGTATGCGAAGTCATTGATTGCCTTTCCTTCGGTATCGCGACGGAGCAATCAGCCGGTTAGCCAGTGGGTGGCTGATCGATTGACCCAGATGGGATTTGAGATCGAGTGGTTGACTTTCGTCGATGAATTGGGGGAGACGAAAGTCAATGTCGTTGCGAAGCGGGAGCCGACACGGTCGGGAGCCAGTAGCGATGGGGTTGCCTATCTTTGCCACACCGACGTTGTGCCCGCTGACGATTGGAGCCTTCAAGGTTCTGGTGCCTTTGAGCCGCGAGTGATCGAGGACCGGCTGTACGGCAGAGGTGCCTGCGACATGAAGGGATCGCTGGCGTGCGCGTTGGCCGCTGCGGAAATGGTGCCGATTCAAAAGCAGATGGGGCCGCTTTACTTTGTCTGTACGGCCGATGAAGAAGTGGGAACAGTGGGTGCCAGGCAGGTACGAG
>JBJSWM010000819.1:0-2374 GCA_046085865.1 Pirellulaceae bacterium | reverse complement strand
CACGACACCCTGAAGACCATCGGGTACCAGGGCGCGAGCTATTTGCTGGGACGCCGGTTTCGCGATTTTTGGAACGATTGTGAGATCAGGTGCGTGAAGCCATTGGAGAGAAATTGGAGCCAATGAGCAGGGGAAATCGATCGATCTTTTTTCTGGTCCTTTGGTTTGAGTTCGGATGCCAACCCGCACCGCCCGTCGCAGGTCATGCGGCAGATGAACTTCTCCGGGGGATCGTTCTTCGCAAGGAATGGACGAAGTCATTGGAGTCATTCCAAGCCGGTGGAAGTGACTATTTCGTGTTGAAGGTGACGGGAGAGGCGATACCACTGGAGAACCATTCGGCTAGCGAAGGGGTCATCCTACTTGCATCGTCCGAGGTGGGGGTAGATCGCTTGAGTGGGTTGGTGAATCGGGAGGTGGTATGTCGCGGTAGATATGTCCAAGGTCAGCGACATACCGTTGCTGCCGATTCCATGGAGCAGGTACCTGTGGGTTCCAGCGATGAGCTTCAAGGACATTCGATCGCTCCAATCATTGGGGCTGGCTTTCAAGTGCGTTCGATCGAGCCGGTATCAACCCAACAGGGCACAGCTTCCTCTCTCAGTTCAGAGAAGCACAATGACATTGGAAACGAGTAGGCTGGAATTGTGCCGCCGCTGAGTTGCGTTCGCACTTGGTAGGGGCAGCTTGGTGCCAACCCGGCCGAATGCTAATCGACTGGTCCATGGCGAGATTGATTTGACTTTTCGTTGAGGATCGGTCTTGTTGTTTTCTTCTTCCTGTCGCTTCTTCTGTCAGGTTTTCATGATGGCGATCGAAGTTTCATGCCCGGGTTGCCTTAAGGCCTATCGGTTGAAAGAGGAGCTAGCGGGAAAAACGGTCCGCTGCCTGGCGTGCCAGGAAGTCATGACGGTACCCGCAGCTTCTAATGGGGAGGCATGGGATGACCTGACGCCGCAGGCTATGCGGAAAGATGGGCGAACGCTTGGTCGGAAACAGAGGGACTACACCCATCTTTCCTGCGGTGGTTCGACAACGGTCGATGGACCTGAGTTCCAGGCGCTTGCAGACCCGCTTGCAGGAATGGTCGCGACGTACTGTGCAACCTGCGATGAAGCTTTTCCGATCGAACAATTTGTTTGGACCGACACTCAGGAGAAAATTTCAGACTACTACGATCGGTACCAAAACATGGGAGCCGCGTGGCAGAACCTGCTTGTCTCACGTACTGGTATGTACCTGTTAGCAGCTGTCCCTTTTTTGCTTGGCGTTCTTGGCTTTCTTGTCGTCAAGAATCGCTGGTGCATTCCTGCTGGGTTGCTGATGGGGCTGATCGTGATTGCCCTGCATACCGTACTGCTGGGGCCTATCATCCTCAAGCAAGTGGTGGGAACCAGTGATCCAAGGGAGCTCAATTAGACTCACTCCATGATTGGCTTCAACCTTTCCATGTAACCACTGGATTTGAGCTATTTCTTCTAGCAGCACATAAGCCTTTCAGGAGTGAGGCGACGATCCACATGGTGCGACCTGAACCGAGAAGGGGCTGAGATCGTTGGTCTTTGTCCCACTGCTTTCCTGTGCCTGAGAAATTGCCTCTTCGTGGCGCCGCTAGGAGTCACAGGGGGACGAAAAAAATGATCAAGTGAAACGCTTCGCAAATCGCAGCATCGGTAAGTCCCTCAGATTGGTACGCGTCAATACGCGACGCAATGAACATCCCAATGGCATGGCGATCAAGTATCTAGCTGACTTGATTCCTGCTCGGTTCCATCGGTGGCGTTCGCATCGACAGATCGAATCGAGCTGCACCAATGGATTCGATATCCGCGATCGATTTCGCAACCTATTTTTCGTGGGAAGCGGCCTGAGGTGGAAGCCAACGCGAAAGAGAGTGTCTCTCGGCACCCAGCACCTCGCGAATAGCCTTGCAATTGGTGGTGATCGTTCCATCGAATGCAGGCAGGCGAGTGCTTCTTGTTCGGACATCGGAAGCGATTTTCGTGCTTCCTGGGATTTGGCTGGCGCTAACAAGAAGCTACTTAGTCGGAGATTATGGAAGCAAGGGAATACAAGCGAATGCTAAGGAACTAGAATATAGTTGGGATCCGGGGATGCAACGGCACTACCTAGAGTGATTGTCGTTGGCTTTGTACGAGTCTGTGGAGAAGAACTTTGAGGCGGCCAGTGATTTTTTTGAGGCGACTGACGCAATCCGGTTTGCTCTATCCGGCAATCGCCTTCCTTCATGGCGCGATGCTGACTGCGATGTTCTTTCTCTGGATGATGTCGTCTTACGACGATGGGCTCTACGACCAGATCGTGGCGCTCACGATCGAAAGCGATATGGATGAAGAGCAGAAGGTTTTTGCCC
>JBJSWM010000818.1:0-1351 GCA_046085865.1 Pirellulaceae bacterium | reverse complement strand
TGGAGCAGAATCCTGGGCATTACGGCAGATCGATCGAAGAAATTCAGCAGATGCTCGAGGAATCCGTCAACCTGGTGGTGGCGCTTTGCGATCTGGTTGCCTTGATGCGGGACGAAGAAGCAGTCGGCAAGCTGCGCCAGGCGATGACGCTCCGCCATCGGCGCATTCAGGTAGAAGCCGCCAGCGCCCTATCGCGGCTTGGCCGAGAAGAAGGAACCTCGCATTTAGCTTCGATGGCAAAGGAACCCACCGAGCGAATGAGGGTGATCGCCTACGCCACCAGGGATGGAGGACTGGACGCGATCGAGCCGGTGTACCGGACACCCGAGGCACAGGCCGAATCGCTGATGGCACTCTGGCTGGCAGAACGTCCAAATCTCGGGATGCCGCCGGAGCATCTGGAGGTGATCTACAGCGATCGGCTCTTTTGGCCCGGCTACCAGGAACCCCAGCCCTGTTTCCTGGTCTATTTTCGGCATGCGATTCCCAGCGGACTGATCCAGAACATTGGCATCGTCGGCCCGGTCGTCCACTGCCTTCCCACCTCCTTGATCGGTCTGGATGCGGTCGATCAACTGGCCGCCTACGCCGGATGGCATGTCAGCCATCCGGAAATTTGGGATCGCCCTTGGTCGGAAACCTCTTCCGATATGCAAACCGAGCTTCAGCCACTCCTAGATCATTTGGAGAAACTCCAGCCCGATCGAATCGATCCCCAATGGGTAGGCTCCTTGCTCGGCACTCTCAGCCTTTCGGGTCGCTGGTCGGATGGCGATCGGCAGGGGATCGTTGCGACCGACGGCGAGGTACTCTGGTCGATACCGCTCCAGCCAGTCCCCGAAGACCGAACGCAACCGATCGATCCCCAGACCGTTCTCTGGATTCTCCGAGGCAGAACGCTCCTGCGTCAATTTAACCCCGATCTTCCTGTCGATTCCAGCAGCCACGCGACCCCTATCGCCTACCCCTGACGGTGCCTGTCCGGCTGCCTTCCCTTCGGCTCCTTCCACGAACTGTCCAAACAAAACAGCCTTCAAGCCCAGGACGCCTCTCCAAGCACCTCCAAACGCCTTTTCCCGAAGGCGGATATTCTACCCCAAAAGGCCCCCAAGGGCTGAATGAATCCCCCAGCTTCGCCTCCCCCTCCAGCCGACGATTTCATAAAAATCGTCGGATATCATGTGAAATCGACGAAAATCGTAAAATTGTAGGAAATCGTACGAAATCGTATGAAATCGTAGGACTTCGTGTAAATTTTCGCATGACTTCGTGAAAAATCGTCGGAATTCGAAGTAAATCATAGAAAATCATAGAAATCGTGAAAATCGTACGAAATCATACGAAATCGTAA
>JBJSWM010000817.1:0-780 GCA_046085865.1 Pirellulaceae bacterium | reverse complement strand
GTTCCCGAGCGGCTGAGGATGCAGGAGGAGGGGCGTCTGAAATAACAGGGCGATCGATCACCAGCAAGGCACGCACTCGGACTTCTGGCAAATTGGGCGGGTGGGCGACCTGCCTATCCACTTGCCGAGAGGCAAGTGGCTGTGGGCTAGCGATGATTTACTAGCGACTGGGTGTTGGCACAAGATTGCGACGGGTGCTGGTTCGGTTCCTGTTGGTTCAGTGTTTCCAGTCCTGTGCCATCTCCAGCAAGGCGTCGATGATTTTGACCGATGCCTGTGGTTCCAGGGAATTGGTCCCCGGCCATGTTTCGTAGCCACCCAGTGCGAAGTGGCGAGGGGTTGGCAGGTAGCCGAAGTAACCATGAGCCAGCTCCACCATCATGGCTCGCGGCGCCGTGCAGCGTTTCTTGAATTCCAGTCCCGTCTCGGCAAAGGTCTCGCATGGCGATGTACCGATCACCAGCGGTCCGATGCGGAGGGCTTGAACTGGCAGTTTGGTCTGCGGGCTTGCCTTGGCCAGCAGTTGCACCCGCCGCGCGTAGATGTCGGGAAGTCCGGGTGGCTGGTTTGGCGGGGGAGGATTCTGCTGGATGTTCGTTGCCCAGGCCATGAGTTCCGGGCCGATCGTCCGCCACTGAACATCCAGTTCGCGGTATTTGGCGTCTAGCGCATGATCGCGGCGAAACTCCACTTGAGCCGCGTTGGCCGACACCTTACTGGCGAGGTCTTCTGCGACATGACGCATTTGCCCGTAGACCGGTTTCGGAGGACGCGCTTTGG
>JBJSWM010000816.1:0-2852 GCA_046085865.1 Pirellulaceae bacterium | reverse complement strand
GGGAAATCATCGCGACCCAAAAGGGGCTGACGATCTATCGAGCCTTCGCGAGCCCCATGGCAGGCTTCAGTCCCGAAGCCCTGAAGGAACGACTCCTTCAAATCCCCGCACCGGTTTTTGATGCCCGCCATGACAAAAACCCGAAAGGTTGGACACGCAAAGGCGGATCGCACCGCAATCGCCGGCGCGGCGATCGTCGATCGTAAACCAAGCCTCAACGATCCAATCTTCTTCCCAATCTCTGTGCCTCCGTGCCTCCGTGAGATACCTCTTTGGATGGCATAGCCATAGCAAATCATCGAAAGTCGCGGGAACCGATCGAGATCCCCTGAAGCGCAGTCGAAAGATCCTCGACGTGTCTCACCAGCAGGTGCCGCACTCCCTCCCGCGATTCCAGTATCCCTTCCACCAGCCACGCATTGGACTGCTTGCAGACCAGCGCGTATCGCTGCCAGACTTCCTGCCGGAAGACCAAATTGACTGTTCCCGTTTCATCCTCCAGTGTCACAAAGACGATCCCCTTGGCCGTTCCCGGTTGCTGACGCACCAGGACGATCCCCGCCACCCGGATCGGCTTTCCATGTTCGGTCTCCTGCAATTGGCAGGCTGCGAGAACACCGCCACGTTTCAATCTTGGACGCGAAAACTCCAGGGGATGCCCCTGTAGCGAAAGCCCTGTCGCCTGATAGTCCTGCGCGACTTCTTCCCAAGCCGATGTGGGAGCGATGGCTTGGGGGATCGGGTCGGCGGGGTCGTCTACGAGGTCGAGTAGAGGCGTTGCTCTTCGATCGGTCTTCTGTGCAAGGCTCTCCCAAAGTGCAGCTCGCCGGTCCTCCACCAGGGAGTGCAACACGCCGGCATCCGCCAGACGGGTCATCTCCGCCTGCGTCATCCCGGTCCGCCGACGCAGCGATCCGAGATCCCGAAACGATCCCGCCTGCTTACGTTCGTCGACCCACCGGTCCACCAGTTGGCGCTGCAACCCCTTAACCATTCTCAACCCCAGTCGCACCGCCCAGCGCGATCTGGGTGACACCGACTCCAGATGCGGCAGTGGCTTCACCGTCCCCTTCGATGGCTCCAAGGTACAATCCCAGTCGCTGGCGTTGATCTCTGCAGGGAGAATTTCGACGCCATGCCTTTTGGCATCCTGCACCAGTTGAGATGGCCCATAGAACCCCATCGGCTGGCTGTTCAGCAGCGCAGCGCAGAAGACCGCTGGATGGTGGCGTTTCAGCCACGCCGAAGCGTAGACCAGATGAGCGAAACTGGCCGCATGCGACTCGGGAAAACCATACTCGCCAAAGCCGCGAATCTGAGTGAACACCTGATCGGCAAAGGCGCGGGAAAGACCGCGAGCCAGCATGCCGTCGACCAACTTTTGTCGAAATTGATCGATCACTCCGGGCCTCCGCCATGCGGCCATGGCGCGACGCAGCTGATCGGCCTCCCCAGGCGTGAATCCAGCAGCGACCACCGCCAGCCGCGTGGCCTGTTCTTGAAAGATCGGAACCCCCATCGTCCGGGAGAGCACCTCCCCAATCTCCTTGGTCGGGTAGTGCGGCTGTTGGCCGGTCTGACGGGCTTTCAGGTAGGGATGGACCATCTGGCCTTGAATCGGGCCGGGCCGCATGATCGCCACTTCGATCACCAAGTCGTAATAACAGCGAGGCTTAAGCCTCGGAAGCATGCTCATCTGCGCACGGCTCTCGATCTGAAACACACCGATCGTGTCGGCCTGGCAGACCATATCGTAGACCTGCGGATCCTCCTTGGGGATCGTCGCCAGCGACCACTTCGTTTGCTGGTGAAGCTGCAGCAGGTCAAACGATCGTCGTATGGCGCTCAGCATCCCCAGCGCTAGGCAATCGACCTTCAGTATCCCCAGGGCATCCAGATCGTCCTTGTCCCACTGGATCACCGTGCGGCTATCCATCGCCGCATTCTCGACAGGACATAGCTCATGCAGCACCCCCTGCGTCATCACCATCCCGCCGACGTGTTGAGACAAATGGCGGGGAAATCCGATCAATGTCTTGACGAGATAGACGAATCGTTTGCCCTGCGGTGACATCGGATCAATCCCGGCATCCCGACATCGATCTTCCAACGGCTTGGGGTCTCGCCGCCCGTCGGCGATCTTGCTGAGCACATCTAGGCGATCATTGGATAGCCCCATCGCCTTGCCGCAATCGCGCAGAGCGGATCGGGTACGGTAGGTGATCACCGCCGCCGTCAATCCCGCTCGATGGCGACCATATTTCTCATACAGATACTGCAACACCTCCTCCCGCCGCTCATGTTCAAAATCGACATCGATATCCGGCGCCTCATTCCGCTCCTTGCTCACAAATCGCTCGAACAACACATCCATCTGCAGCGGGTCGACCGAGGTAATCCCTAGGCAAAAGCAGACGACGCTGTTGGCAGCGGATCCCCGGCCTTGGCATAGGATGCCGCGCGAACGAGCGAATCGGACCAGGTCCCAGACCGTCAGGAAGTAAGGTTCATACCGCAACTCTTCAATCAAACGGAATTCATGTTCCAGCAGCCCCACAATCCGTTGCGGCACCCCAGCAGGATAACGGCTCCTTGCCCCCTCCCATGTCAGCCTCTTTAGCGTTTCGATCGCCGACACCCCCGACTGCGCGCATTCGATCGGATACTCATACTTCAGTTCCGACAACGAAAATCGACATCGCTCCGCCACCTCCACCGTCTGGTCCAACGCATCCTCCGCCCCGCGATAGACCTCCCACAGTTCCGCGATAGGTCGCATCGCAAACTGCGACGACTTGGGACGCAGGGTGGCGATGCGATCGATGGTGGTGCCATGAGCGATTGCGGTCAGG
>JBJSWM010000815.1:0-5653 GCA_046085865.1 Pirellulaceae bacterium | reverse complement strand
GTTTCTGGTCCGGAAGTTGTCGACTCGATTGAGTCGGTTGCGACCCGCACGAGCGGGCGGTTGGATGACGTTCCAGTTCAGCCTATCGTCATCGAATCGGTGACCATTCTCGAATCTTCCAAATAGTCGAGTCAGACCACTTTTTTCCTTTCACATCATGAGGTAAATCGAGATGGCAATTCTCAAAACGACTGCGGGAGACATCCACGTCCGTCTGGATGCGTCGGCGGCGCCGATCACCACGGCCAATTTCATTCAGTACGCGCGCTCCGGCCACTACGACGGGACAATCTTCCATCGAGTCATTCAGGGTTTCATGATCCAAGGCGGCGGAATGAATGCTGCCATGCAGGAGAAGAAGACCCTGGCCCCGATCAAAAACGAATCTACGAACGGCAAGTCAAACCGCAAGTACACCATCGCAATGGCTCGCACCAATATTCCCGATAGCGCCACCAGCCAGTTCTTCATCAACACCAACGACAATCTATTTCTCGACCGTTCCCGCGCTTCCGATGGCGTTGGTTATGCGGTGTTTGGCGAAGTCGTCTCGGGGATGGAAGTGGTGGATAAGATCGAAGGAGTGAAGACCGGATCACGCGGACACCACGATGATGTCCCATTGCAGGCGATCGAGATCCTTTCGGTGGAATTGGAGCAGGGAGAGGTTGGATCGGACGCAGGTCGCTGAAGAACCGGTTGATACTTCTTCTGGTTTGTGGAAGGCGACTAGAGCCGTTTCCAGCCAATGGCAGTCGGTCGAATGATCTTGTGTGTCATTCGACCGATGTGACCGCGCATACCACCAAGGCTCCCGAGTTTCAATTTCAGGGTTGTCTCGAAACAAACGTTTGGGTTCATCGACTGCCGCGCCATGGCAAGCTTTCGTTCGCTCTTGCGAACCACTCTCGACATCGGATTTCCCACGCGGAGCGAGTGCTACCACGCCAGAGACAAACGATGCAGTAGGGCATTCCAGAGCCCATGCGACGCCTTCCCGTTTCCCTCGCCCTCACCAAGGGATCGTGTCGGCTTGCTCTCCAGTGGCGAGTCGATGGACTCTCGCGGGGCCCATCAGGTGCGGTCGTAAGATCACCAGAGGCATTCTTGCAAGTGCTAAGATCGATCTTCCCGGCTACCGCAAGAATCTCGTCTCCACCTGCGATCTCTCAGGGCTGGACGAGAATGAAACCGTCTCCCATCTCCGACAACCAACCCTTTATCGCCGTGGACCCAAATCGGCCAGGAAACAGCTTCGCTGTCAAGTTTTCGTGCGGCGCCACGCAGTGGGCGTGCCGGTTGACGGCTTAATTGCCACTGGGAACATCGTTTGACTTCAAGTTGGATTCGTCCAGATCGGAAAATCGAAGAGCGGGAGAAGCGACTGCCATCACTCCGAAGAGCTTCGTCACACTTGGACGTTGAATGCCCACCGCTTTCAACGCGGTGCACGCGATGATGCCTACATCCATCGATGCGCTACACTGCTCGATGTACTGCATGTCGAGACACTGTTTCATACGGACCGAATCGATTGAGTCATCGGCGGGAAGGTTGATTTGGGCCAGACCGGTCACTCCGGGGCGCACCGACAGGCGATTGCTGTAACCCGGAACACGGTCGACGAGTTTTTCTTTGTTGATGATCTCAGGCCGTTCCGGCCGGGGCCCGCAGAAGGACATGTCTCCCTTGAGGATGTTGAAAATTTGAGGGAGTTCATCGAGATGCAAACGTCGCAGCAGAGAGCCAATTCCTGTGGCGCGTTGGTCGTGCTTTCCTTGGGCCCACTGAGCCCCCCCCGCCTCGGCATCCTGCACCATGCTCCGAATTTTGTAGATGGTGAAGGTCTGTCCGTGACGGCCAACTCGAGTCTGTCGATAAATTCCGGCACCCGGGCTGGTGCAACGAACCAGCAACACAAGGAGCCCAATCGCCGGTACGATCGCGATCGAAAGGAGGAGTGCTAGGGGTAATTCCCAAAGCCTTTTCCACATCGCATAGGTAGGCACCGGCACTCCGTCCGTCTCGGGATCGTAGAGGTTGCGGTTCGAACTATCCGAGTCGGTTTGAGGTCGTTTGCTTTCCACGAAGTTACTTTCCAAAGCATTCGCGGAGACCGAGAGAGCATTACGGGGAGTCATCGAATCAGTTACCCCCTCCGAGTGCTGTCCGGAGTGAAGGGATGAATTGTTCCAGGAATTCAGGTATAGGATCTTGCTCTTTGTCGGCGCCGAAAGCTGCTATCTGAATCTTGGCCAGTGTCTCGGTCCGGAGAAACCTAGGATTCTTAGCCGCCATCCAAGGCCCGCCATCTGACCAACCATGATAAACCATCATGTGCTCGGCACCAACCTTCCGCGATTGAAACTCCTGGCTCCATAGTGTTCCCTCGTTGGGGACCGGGAGGGTGTAGGCCGCTTTGGAGCCCAAAAGGACGAAATCACGACTGGAGTAGCAGACTTCAGGTGTGTGCACGGCGATGGGACCTTTGAGTCCATAAAGTACGGCAATGGAGATGATCCAACCTGTCTTCTCATTGGCGTAGACTCGATTGATGTGCCCGTAGGGATTGAGCAATGAGAGGGCCGCCTTTCCGAGCGGCACATCTTTTTGCATCGTCCAGTCCCCCACCGAGGTGGGTAGGTCAGTGATCGCTTTGCTGATGGCCTGTTGCTTGGAGCGGTCGACCCAGCGTCCAGAGAACCAGCCTTGCACGGCCCCTGAGAAAAGGAAAAAGAAAAGGGAGAAAAGGAGTATCGGCAGTAATCGTCGACCAGAATAACT
The DNA here is from genome assembly GCA_046085865.1 of Pirellulaceae bacterium. GTDB lineage: Bacteria > Planctomycetota > Planctomycetia > Pirellulales > Pirellulaceae > JBEISR01. Next base: position 2,869 of record JBJSWM010000815.1, on the reverse strand, counting down.
CATGATACCACAGATTCCTCTCGAGGGTGGCAAAATCGTCTAGGGTGCGTTCTTGATGCTGTCCAGAATCTTCTGATCGTCCGGGCTCAGCAACGAACGGCTCAACTCCTCCCGATCAATTTTTCGAAGGATGTTCGTTGCCTCCTCATTGCGTCCCGAGCGTCGCAATGCGTCAAAAAGGTGAAGTCCGATTCGTGGATCTTTGCTGATCGTCAACGCAGACTCCAGGACCTGAATCGCTTCCTGCGACTTGTCCATCTTCAGGAGGATGGAACCTTTGGTATCGAGCATCAGGGCATTGCCTGGTTCCTGGAATAGTGCCTTCTCAATGCAGACGAGAGCTTCCGCCACTGAGGTTGGGTCTTCCAGCAGGATGTTTGCCAAGTTGTTGAGTGCCGCGGAGTTGGCTGGATTCTTTGCCAGGATCGACCGGTAGAGGCGGCTAGCCTCTTCGGTATTTCCACGCGACAAGTACATGTTTGCCAAGGTGAACTGAAGACGTAGATCCTCTGGATGGTCGCGAAGAACGTCGTTGAAGAATGGCTCCAGAGACTTCAGTTCCAAGCTGTCAGCTGGCGAAACAGCAATGAGGTCTCCGAGCAAGATGACATCTTCAGCTGATCTAGTCTTCTCCGCTCTGGATCGCAACTGTGCGATCACATCATTTCGAGGTGCCTGATTCTTCGGGTCGCCGACAACCGAGACAAGATAGAGTCCATTGTCGGGAGACTCATCGTATGCTTTCTTCGCGTACTCGAGTGCCTTCTCGAAAATCTCCAGCGATTTAAATGCGACGCTCGTTCGTCGAAATACTTCGGCTCGACTGGCTTTATCCTTCTTTTGTGCTGTCTCCAGGCTTACCCACCGCTCCAGTTCCTGGCTTGCAAGATCCTTGGCATTCTCATAAGCGTGGATGCGAGCTTTCGCTTCGAATGCTTCAAAGCTGTTGGCGCCTAGCGATACGACTCTGCCTGCGAAATTCTTAGCATCTTCAACCATGCCATTTTCCAGACAGAAACGGACAGCGAACAACAGATGTCGCACATCCGGGCTTGGAGTTGCTACCGTCGTTCGGATCAGATCGAAGATCTTCTCGCGCAGATCTCTCATCTTCTGTGGATCGGTGTTGCGATTGACGGAAAGCCGCAGGCTACGCTCGTAGATCTGAGCCAGCGCGAAACGGTCTTCGGCGGTGGAGGCAGGAGATTTGGCGATGAGCGTCTCCATCATCGCTTGGGCTTTCGTCAAGTCGGCTTCTCGTCCTCGGGTCAGAAGGAGTTGAACTTTGATTCGGGTATCGACGTCGGTTGCCGCGATCCCTTCATTGTTCAGAAGCTTTTCCGCCCGTTCCCAATCTTCAGGACGTCCGCGAAACGCCAATTGGCTAGCGTAGCGTCGTCTTAGATTCACATTTTCCGGATCCTTGGCCAATTGAATGCCGAGGATCTGAATGAGCGGTTCTACCTGGTTGGTAGCGTGGTAGAGTTTGCCGAGATTCTCCAGCAGCCTATTGTCTTCGGGGTATTCGACTCGGGCGGCTTCAAGCACGGCGATTCCCTCGGTGAACTGGCCAAGCGATTCGTGCATGGAGGCAACGGTCAAGTTCTTGGCGAGAGGCGGTTTGGCATCCACCTGCTCTAACTGCTTCAAGACCTCCATCGCGTTCTCTTTTTCCCCTAGAGCTATCGCGACGTCGAAGAGAAATGCTTTTTCGATGACGGGATCGAGCGGTCGTATGCTATTGGCCTTCTGGATCGCAACGAGTGCCTCATCCGTCCACCGCTTGCGTTGATCGAGGGGACTCTTCTTGGCTTCGAAAAGCAGCAGGTTCGTTAGAGTGATCCAGCAAATTGGGTCATTGGGCCGTAGATTGGCTGCCTTTCTCGCCACATCAAGACGATTCCCCTCTTCGGAAGAAGCCATGGTGATCGCCAGTTGGGACAGGCGTCCCGAGCGGAAAACCGACTCGCCCAGTTCCCTCAAATAGAGATTGGCTTCCGCAGTTCTTCCTGTCAGGAGAAGCGAAGAGAGAATCGCTTCCGAAACGCGGTCGGTAGACAGTCCAAGCCTTTCGGCTTCTCTCAGATGGACCAATGCATCAGCGGGCTTGCTTTGAAGCATTGCCAGTCGACCTGCGAGCAGGTGCACCTCCGGCAGACTCTCATGCTCAGTCTTGCAGTTGGCCACCAAGGACTCGAGCGGTTCGGAAGTGGATCCTCTTTCCGCCTTGGCGACGGCGATCGATGTCTTCAGCACGTTGCTCCAAGGAGGAGTGGAATCGGGATGGTCGGTAAGGTAAGTCACCAACGATTGGGTTCGGTTGACCCAGTGATCAAAAGCTTCCTGGGATAAGGGAAGGTCAAACGGCAATCGCATCCATTGTCGGAGAATGGAGTTGAACTGCATTGCAGACACTTTAGGGAGCAAATCCCAGACTTTGGGGTCGTTGGAGAATGGGAAACCAGGGAATGCATAGAGTCGGGGCATGGTAGCCCAAGCAGCATTTTCGTTGGGGTGTGCTGCAAGATAGGTCTGCAGGATTTGGAATGCTTCGGCTGTCTGTTGGTTGTTCAGCGCATTTTCGACCTTCGCGCCAACGCTCAGCCAGGAATCAGGCGCCTGCTGGATCGCCAACTCTCGGACCTGTTGAGCCAGTTCTCTCATATTCTCCTGAGTGAGGATCGACATCACAGAACTGGTGAGTTGCTCTTCACCGGGATATCGATCGATCAAATCCACCAGCCCCAAGCCCAGTTGCTCCCTGGTGATCTTGGTCGAATCCTCCCGCTGACTCTTGGCCAGCAGTTCGAACAAGTCCAAGTTCCATTGAAATTCTTTGCTTGGATTCTGATTGACACTTGCCTCTCGG
>JBJSWM010000814.1:0-1459 GCA_046085865.1 Pirellulaceae bacterium | reverse complement strand
GTTGCGGTTGGGTGACATGCCACCAAAGGAAGCGCCACAGCCCAGCGAAGCCGAACGCGAGCAACTGCTCGGATGGATGAATGCGGCGCTGGATGCAGAAGCGGCTGCGCGGGCTGGTGACCCAGGACCGGTCACTCTACGACGATTAAGCAACTCGGCGTATGACAACGCGATCCGCGATCTTACCGGGATCGACATGCGGCCAACGCAGGCTCGAGAGTTTCCTATCGACAGCGTCGGTGGCGAGGGGTTTGCAAACGTCGGCGATGCCATGCCGGTGACTCCCGAACTAGTCGAACGTTTCCTCCAAACCGCTCGCGATGTTGCTGCGAGGGCGGTGCTGTTGCCCACTGGCTTTCGCTTCTCGCCATCGACCGAACGGCCGGATTGGACTGAAGAAGCGATCCAGCCGCTCCGCAGTTTCCACGCGCGTTATGCCGGACCCAACGGCGAGCCACCGTTGGCCGCGCACCTCGCTGCGACGCTGAAGCACCGCGATCGGCTCTCGCGAGACGGCACCGCAGCGATTCCCGCCATAGCCGCCGAAGAGAACCTCAACGCCACCTATTTTGCCACGCTCTGGGCAGGGCTCAACGGCAAGTCGGACCGACCGGCGGAAATCGAGGCCATGACCAAGCAGTGGCGAGAGAAAGCCGCACGAATGGAAGCTGAGATCCAGCGCCGGCAGTTGGCTCTTCAATCAGCCAAGATGGCCATCGACTCCCAGTGGAACTCATCAAAACGTCTCCTTGTGGAGTCGAAAGTTGCAGAAGGAGGATCGGTTCCCTTCGAGTGCAAGGTTGCGGTCCAGCGTGGCGAACTGCTGCTGCTGACGGTGCTTCCAAATGACAATCACGGTGCCGACAGCACGCTCGTCGAATGGTCGATCCGCGAAACGACTGGGGAACAACGTGCTTGGAGCGTCGCCGATCTGGTACCCAACCTGCTGAAGGGCAACCCGTTGCCAGACAAGCACGAAGCTCATTGGAGTTTCCTGGAAACCACATCGACTCCAGCGTTCCTCACCGAACGACGCGACAGCAACGCGGGACGGCCGGAATTGAAATCGTGGAGCCTGGGTCCCGAGCCCTCGGTCTTCGTGAACTCGGGCAGTGAGCCGGTAGAGGTATGGACGAAACTCCCGGCTCAATCGGTCTTCGTGCATCCAGGCCCGAACCGTCCGGTGACCGTCGCCTGGACAAGTCCAATCGCTGGGGAACTTCTGGTCACCGGTCGCATCGCTGATGCGCATCCGGCTGGATTGGATGGGGTTGCCTTCGAGTTGTCGCATGTCGCGGCTACGGATTTGGGACAAGCTCTAGCAGATTTGGGGAATACATCCACAAGTCTGCCGGATCCCGGCCTGCCTCCCGACATGCTGGCCCTTGTGCGAGAGAAGTGGCGCGAGGCAACGACCGATCCGGCGCCGGTCTTGGCGACCATCCAAGCGATCCAAGAA
>JBJSWM010000813.1:0-3062 GCA_046085865.1 Pirellulaceae bacterium | reverse complement strand
ACTGTTTTGAGGAGGCACCGGTTTGTCTTCTTGGGTGTGGAAGAGGAAGGTTGGAGGCGTATCGGTTTTAACCTGCCGTTCCGAGGAAAGGGAGGCAACCAGGGCGGGATCTGGATTTTCCCCAAGCAGGTTTTTCTGACTGCCGCCATGAGTGAATGGTTGATCGAAAGCGATGACAGGATAGCAGAGGATCGCGAAGTCAGGTCGGGAGGAGGTGCGAGCAATGGGATCGGCCGATGCAGGATCTCCGCCATCGAAATGGGTGATGACGGTGGAGACGAGGTGGCCACCTGCGGAGAATCCAAGGATCCCGATTTTCGCAGGGTCGATGTTCCATTGATCGGCGCGACTGCGTGCCAACCGGATGGCGCGCTGCGCGTCTTGAAGCGGGGCAGGATGACCGTATCCCTTACCGCGATGCCGATACTCGCACAGCAAGGCAGACATTCCATTCTCCAAAGCCCAGGCGACGATCTGGTGCCCCTCATGATCCATCGCCAATCCGCCGTACCCACCACCAGGGCAGATGATCAATAGCGGCGCTCGTTCGACGCCCGGTAAACGATGCAACGTCACCTGGGGTTTGTCCTTTGGTTCCTGACCGAGAGCTCCTGGAGCCCCCTGTTCCCAGAGCAAAAAGACTTCCCCTTCAACGGCCAGCAGCCGATGGTTCATGCTAAAGGCTACTATCCAAAACAGTAGTAGCGGGAGGAGCGATTGAAGACCGAACGAGTGCTTTTTCATTCTCGAACCTTTCTTTTCACAGAAGTCATTGAGTCTCACATCGATCGGATCGCGCGGACCTATCTTTGATCGCGCCGCGCTGGCGGTGGCCATGGCGATCCCGTCGATCGACGCGAATTCGTCTTTAGATTAAGGCTTTGCCATCCCCTCCAGTCGCTCGATCGCCCACGCTTTGGCGGTGCCGATGGGGCTATGCGGTGGCTCGGGCATCTGCTGCAACTTGGAAATGGAATCGGGGTTTCCGATTTTTCCTAGCGCCATGGTGCCGATGGCACGGACATAGATCTTTTCTGGGTTCTGACTAGCGAAATCGAGCACCCGTTGTTCGATCGCCGCGCGTTGGGACGCATCGGGCTTATCCTTTTGGATTGCACCGATCGCCCAGAATGCGGCGCATCGCGAAAAGGTTGGGAAAGGCGATTCCTTGGGAATGAATCGCTCTAGCAGCGGCAGCGCCGTCTCCTGCTGATGCCTTCCCATCAGCTCCAACAGATGAGCGATCCGATGGTAGTCGCTTGCGGGAGCGATCGTCTTTCGATCTGGATCAATCGTCGCCTCCACATAGGCGGTCAGTCGTTCCCGAATGGAATCGAGGTCGGACTGCTGATGAGCCAGGTGGCTGGTGGCCCATGCCGCAGAGACCGAAAGGTCTGGCAGTGGATCATCCAGCCGCGCAAGAATATGTGGCAGCGTATCGCGTCGATCCCAAAGCACCGAAAGAATCATCGACTGCTCGACCGCCTTGGCCGTCCCATTCTGGAGAATCTGATCGATCTCCTGATCGATCAGAGGCCGATGCGAATCCTCTTGCCGCAATTGCGTCAGCACTTGGCTGACGCGATCACGCAAATGGCGGTTGGGATTGCCTAGCCATCGAAGCCATTTGGGCAGATCGTCGATGGAGGGTGGAGTTTGAAGCACATCGATTGATGCATCGATCCACTGGCTGTCGTCGAGCTCACTACGACTTAGCGCGATCTCTCTTGCCTTCGAGCCATCGATTATGGCGAGTCGTTTCAGGGCGGTGGCGGCATTGGGGTAGCTGTTGGACCGCGCGATCGTTTCGCAGACCCCAATTGCTTCAGCGGTGGGAGCCGGCCCGATCAGTCCCAGTAACAGATCGGCTTGGGCGGAGTCGACCGAATCGGGTTTCAGGTTGGATTGGGAGGCGATTTGGCTGCCACGATTCGGATCGATTCGGCCGATCGCGGCCGCCGCTTCTCTCCGCACCGTCGCCTCCGGGTGTTTCTCCATCACCGCTTCGATAGCAGGAAGATCCTCTTTCCTTCCGAGAGCTGCCAGTCCTTCCAGTGCCAGTTGCATGCTGGGGCTGAGGGCTGTTCCTTCCGAGACCCGCTTTCGCCAGACCGCTTCCATTGCTTCCGGTTTCCATCCCATCAACTGCGATTCGATCACCGCCCCCAGGGGGCCATCGCTCTCGGCAATCTGGAGAAGCGTGGGGATGTCATCCTCGCGCTTCAGTCGCAAACTGGTCGACACCAAGGCGCGCCGCAATACCGGCAGCGGTGAGTCGCTCAACCATCGGCTGACCATCGGGCCGAATTCCTGTGGCACCTCCAGTCCTGCATCCAATCGCGCGGCCGCCACCTGCACGCTCACCAGCCGATCCTCCATCCGATTGCTGGTCATCCAGCGATCGGACCATTCGGGGATTTCCCCTTTTGGGCTGCCTGTCCAATCCAGTTCGATGGGATCCGTCAGGAACTGATACGACACCGATGGGATGGACGGAACTTCCGCGAGGACGGGAAGGGAGGCGGACCAGCCCAGCACGAACAGAGCGAATGCCAAGAGTTGGGCAATCCGCCGGCGGGTGGTTTGCAGTTGGGAGTATTGACTGCCGGTCACTTGGGTCGCGTCAGTTGCCATGTTCGGAATCCAAGCAGAAGGAAGCAGAAAAGGGTGATCGCGATGCTGACATACCAGGCTTGAGGGACCAATTGGTAGGTTTCAAAGCCCGGCATACGGATTTCCGAGAGAGCTGCTGCGGCTGGGTTGAGCATCAGCGTTTTCTCGACGAATTCTTTGCCGAACGGTTTGTCTCGCGCGACCCAGACAAGAAAGGTTCCGGCCAGCAGAGCCAGCAGGATTCCGTAACTAGTTGCTGTGGCGACCGCCGTGGTCTTCTGAAAGGCGCTGCAGCAGGCGCTAACGGCCAGGATCATGGCACCTGAAAGCAGCAGTGAGGCAACGACATGGATCAGCTGCGTTTTCAGCTCGGGCTGAATATAGCCCATGGCGAAGTAGCCCGGCAGCGTCGCCAGCAGAATCAGCAGCAGCGTCCAAACCACGCTCAT
>JBJSWM010000812.1:0-303 GCA_046085865.1 Pirellulaceae bacterium | reverse complement strand
GCCGTCGATCCCTCCACTTGGAAAGACCTTCCTGAGTCAACATCAGCGCTGAAGGTGAAGATCGAACTGGTGCAAGGAGCGACATCCGGAGATGGAACCGTGCTCGACACGGTCGAGGTCGAACTCCCCATCCGCTCGGCAGACGCCTTCCATCGCCGTACCTTCATCAGCCAGATCGATGGCAGCGTGCAATACTACGCGGTCCATCCTCCTGTGATCGATGCCGCCACCGATCGCTCCAAACGCCCCGCCATGGTACTCACCCTGCATGGCGCTGGCGTTGAAGGGGAAGGCCAAGCCGCC
>JBJSWM010000811.1:0-2655 GCA_046085865.1 Pirellulaceae bacterium | reverse complement strand
GATGAATCGGCCAAGCCATCCGGCGCGTTGGAAGTGCGATCGCTGAGCACCGGTTCGGGAAGCAAGCAACTGGAGAAAGCGCTGCGGGCCATCCTGCAGGCGCCGCGTCCTGCCGGTCCCCAACAGCCTCAGCAACCCGGCCAGCAAACCGGACAAGGCGCGGCCAGCGTCCAGCAGGATGGCCAGCAGGATGTCACCTCCGGGCCAACTGGTGGTACGATCATCATTCAAGGGGACGGCGAGTGATCCAGCCACCCTCCCCCACTCGATCTGTTGGTCCCGAAAGGAAGAAGACCAGCCTGCTGTCGGCAAGACGGTCTTTTCTTCAAGCCTTTTCTGTTGCCCTTGCCTCTCGATGGGCCAACCTAGCTCACGCTGCCGCCAGCGATGGCTCGGAGACTCTCTCCAGCAAGCTGCCATCGCTAAAGCTGCAGTCGGTGCGCCGCATCCATCACAATGGCGAGCACAATGCGTTTACCGACCTTTGCCGTTTTCGCGGAAAGCTCTATCTGACGTTTCGCAGCTGTCCGGATGGGCATATGGTCCACCCGACTTCGGCCATTCTAATTCTTTCCAGCGTGGATGGCATTCAGTGGGATGAGGTGCATCGATTCTCTGTCCCTGAGAGGGATGTTCGCGACCCGCATTTTCTCCTCTTCAAAGATCGACTCTTCGTCATCACCGGAACTTGGTACACCGGCACCTCCACCCTGCCGCTCGATCAATACGACCTGAACAAACATCTCGGATACGCGGTTTGGAGCGACGATGGGGCGGTCTGGAATGGGCCTCAGATGCTGGAGGGGACGTTTGGCCATTATGTCTGGCGTGCGGCTAGCGACGGCAAGTTGGCCTACCTATGTGGCAGACGCAATCCGCGATTTGAGATCACGGCGCGCGGCGAAGGGGACAACGTCGAATCGGTGATGCTGGCCAGCGACGATGGTCTAGTCTGGAAAAAGCATGCCCTCTTTCAGGAGACCGAGGGAGACGAGACGGCGTTCTGGATCGACTCTCAGGGTGCGCTGACAGGAGTTGCGCGAAGGGCAAGAAATCGTCCCGCCCAGTTGCTTCGATCCCAACCTCCCTATCTGCATTGGGATCGGGTGGAGCTGGAGCGTGGAGTCGGCGGGCCGATGATTGTTCGCTGGGGAGATCATTGGTTGGTGGGAGGTCGCGATACGTCCCAGTCCTCCAAGCCGGTCACGGCGCTGGATTGGCTGGATGGTGATAGGCTGGTACGCGCTCTGGAGCTGCCCAGCGGCGGGGATAACTCGTATCCAGGGTTTGTTGAGCTGGACGAGAACAAGGCCTTGCTGTCGTATTACTCCAGCCATGAAAAAGACGGCCAGGGTCGTCCGATGACGGCGATCTATCTGGCACAGCTTGCCAAAGAGTGACCTGCTGTCTTGGGCAGGCGATCGCCGGTGCGATAGGGGACCGAGTTACCAGCGAGCTTCCATCTGGTCGACGATGTGATCGGCCAGTCTTTCCATCGCCCGCTGGTGCTGCGTTGCGATCGACTGCCCAGATTCGGGAACTAGGTGGGCGTTCTGTGCGAAGTAAAATGCCACTTCACTCGGGGGAAGGAATCGGTTTTCCATCAGCAGTTGTCCGCGTCGGTCGGTCCATTGCACTTCCACCGTGAAGAAGGTTTGCAGCAACCTGGGTTCATCGGTCCCCGTCTCCGAAATCACCTGCTTGCTGTCGGTGGTCAGCCGGCAAGTGAGCGTTGAATCGGCGGTAGCCTGATTGGCGATTCGGTAGGGAGTCCGTTCCTCGATCCGCTTTTGCACGATCTCGGTCAATCGCACTCCTAGATCCGGTCGAAAGCTGTCGCTGCGGATGACAGGGACCGACACGGTGCGCAGATCGGTTCGGAAGAGCGATTGGGGGCCCATGCGATAGCTGGCACAGCCCAGCAAACCGGTCATCATGTAGGGGAGTTGAGCCAGGAAGATACGGCGCGAGCGTCTTTCCGATGGCCAGGCCGATACGTCAGGTTCCGCTTCCTGCTGGCGGCTCACGGTTTCGCCTCCGTCGCTTGCAGAAGGGGCGCGACCGGATCATTTTCAGGGAACATATTTGCCAGCCACTGGAAGCGTTGCGGTGGAACTCCTGGCTTGTCTTTGATCGTCTCCACTGCCTCGCGGGCCTTATCGGCAAACGGTGTGTCGGAGTATTCGGTCAGAATCCGGTCGAGGTAGACCCGCGCGGCATGATTCTCTTCGCGCAGCATCCGGTATTCGGCTGCCGTCCAGGCTCGTTCGGCCTTTCGGTACCGCACTTCGGAGTGCGACTTCTGGAGGTATTCGCGTTGTTCCTGAGCTTCTTTCGGGAACTGCCGGAGGATCTGCTGGATCAGTTTTTCTGCGCGATCCAGGGGAGCGACGGAATAGTCAGGACCTTCATAGGTCTCCAGCTCCGCCTTCAGGCCGAGGAAGTGGGCGTCGAATTGATGCGGGCTGTCGGGATAGGTCATTCTCAGATCTTCGTAGTGATCGGCTGCGTCCTGGAACTTTCCTTCCTCGAAGGCTCTGTTGGCCAGTCGCATCGTGACATCGTCGGACAGCGTACCGGTGGGGTTGCCCAGGCGGATGTTCTCCAGGGTCTTTTTGCCGTGGCCGGCAGTATCAACAAGCCAGTGGCCAGCCC
>JBJSWM010000810.1:0-588 GCA_046085865.1 Pirellulaceae bacterium | reverse complement strand
GTGACGATCCGATCACGTATGAGCAGTACAAACGGTTGACCATGAAGTGGTCGAATCGTCGAAGCTATCGGATCTACCGATCATCCGAACCGATCCGTACCGTGCAAGGGCTTACGCCGATCGGAGAGGCGCACGTCCTTTCGTGTTGGAACGACTGCTATCCCTCGCGGCCAAGGAGGTCGGAGGGGGATTTGCTGGGTCGCTTCATCATCGAAACGGGGAAACCTCCCTTGGCCGCAAATCGCGGACTCTATGTCCACCAACCACAACTCCGCGGGACTGCCTATTATGCGGTCACGGTGGTCAACGGCGGAAGAGAAGAAAGCCAGTGAGCAGCGCGAGTCATTCGACGCCTACGACTTGGGCCGGCCTGGTTGCCTCAGCCGCCAGGAGGTGATGGTGGCCCTCTTGTGGGCAGACGGGTTATGCCCAGAGCGAGGAAGCATGATCTGTCTTTGCATCAGGACCAATAATTGCAACCTTGGCGCGTGGGAGCGTCTTACCATTCCGTTGGTTGATGAGTCCGAAGGGCATGGCGTCCACGCATGGGTCTTCCAGGCGTCGAAACAACCTACGGTGACAGCAGCC
>JBJSWM010000809.1:0-19577 GCA_046085865.1 Pirellulaceae bacterium | reverse complement strand
AGCAGATTTGTTGGCAGAGCGCAAACGAGTCGAACTCGATGACCTGGGGTTTACAGGTCTGAAGTTTACTGGTCTGGGGGTTACTGGGCCTAAGGATAGCTCGATCGGTGGTTTGCATGGCTGCCTGGGAGAGCCAGTACGAGGGTAGACGTCGACCGCATGCCAATGCTGGCAGTCCGAAAGCTTTGCTCTTTGAGGCTGTTGGGGATGAATGTTGGTAGGCGGAGGATTCCAGGCACTGTTTCTTGAATTTGACGGATCGTTTCTTTCTCCCCTCTTCTGTCGGCACCCGAAGAAAGAACCGAAGAGATCACTTCGATGGAAGCACGCCAGTCCAAACCAGGGTTCTACGCTCGTTGGAGCTGGGCATTGCTCCTCATCCTTGGCTCCCTGGTGCCATTCGCCTTTTACGGTGCAGGACAGGCGGTCCAGAGCAACGTCAACAAGATCGAAGATTGGCTACCGAAGAGTTTTCGTGAGACCGGGGAGCTGGGGTGGTTCCGTCAGCATTTCCCGACGGATCAGTTCATCCTTCTGACCTGGGAGGGGTGCAAGCTGGCTGGCGATCCGGAGACTTTTCCTCTGCAGGAGGATGACCCACGAATCGCTTTGGTGGCTGAGGCATTGCGAGGCGAGGACCCGACGGGTCAGAACGAGGATGCCGCTCTTTGCCGCCGATACTTCAAGTCGGTGACCACTGGCAGAATGTTGCTCGATCAGCTGGTTTCGTCTCCCCAGAGCTTGCCTCACGCGGAGGCGGTGGAGCGTCTACAGGGCTCGTTGCTAGGCCCTGACGGACGTCAAACTTGCCTCTTGCTGGGTCTGACCGAGGATGCAACCCGGGAATTGAAAAAGGTCCTAGGTCGTGGCCAATACCGCATTTTTCGCCCGTCTGTGCCCCCGGGGGTTCTTCGCCGACAATTGACCAAATGCGGGATCAGCGACCAGATCCTGAGACTTTGCGGCCCCCCTGTCGACAACATCAGCATCGATGAGGAAGGGGAAAAGACGCTAGCGCGTTTGGCGGGTATTTCCGGACTGCTTGGGATCTTCCTGGCATGGTGGTCGTTGCGGCACGTCGGGATGACGATGATCGTCTTCTTCTGTGCCGTTTTGAGCGCTGCATTGTCGCTGGCGGCAATTTATTACAGCGGGCAAACAGTCGACGCGATCGTCCTTTCGATGCCATCCCTGGTCTATGTGCTGGCAATCTCGGGCGCGGTGCACCTGATCAACTACTACCGTGATGCCGTGATTGAAGGGGGTCTGGAAGGAGCTGCCGAACGGGGCGCCTGGCACGCCTTCAAGCCGGCGGCACTGTGCACCACCACCACTGCCCTGGGCCTAATCTCGCTCTATGCCAGCGAATTGACTCCGATTCGTAAGTTCGGTCTCTACGCCGCCGTCGGCGTGATCCTCACTCAGTTAGTTATTTTCCTCCTGATTCCTTCGGCGCTGGAGTTGTGGAAGATCGGACGAATCTGGTTGCACATCCGCGCGGACGAGGATGCCGAGCCGGATCCGGAGGCCGTGCTAGATACCTCCAAAATGACTCCGTTTGCCAAATTTTGGAACACCTTCGGTTCCCTGATGATTCGCAACCATGCGGCTGTTTTTGCCGGGGGAGTTGCATTGATCTGTTTGATCGGACTGGGGCTTGGTCGAGCGAAAACGTCGATCAACCTTCTCGAACTGTTCGACTCCCAGGCACGCATTCTCAAAGACTATCGCTGGATCGAAAATCGGTTGGGGATGTTGGTTCCTCTGGAGATCGTTGTGCGTTTCTCGCCCGAAAGCCAAGCGCAAGGTGAGCGTACGAATGACTCCACGACGGAAGACCTATTCCGGCTGACATTCCTGGAGCGACTGGAGACGACGGCGCTGATTCAGGAAACGATCGAGAAGGAGTTTGGCCAGACCGGACAGGGTATCGTCGGCCGCAGTATCTCGGCAGCCACCTTTGCTCCCTCGATGCCCGCACAGAACGGCGGGTTGATTTCGTTTGCCAACCGCGCCGCTTACAACAGCCGGTTGGAGGAAAGCCGAGAGGAGTTCATCAAGAGCGGGTATCTGCGGACCGATCCGACCGATGGCAGCGAGCTGTGGCGTGTCAGTCTTCGTGTGGCGGCGTTTCAGGGGGTCGATTATGGGCAGTTTGTTCATGAACTGCGCGCGACGATCCAGCCGATCATGGAAGCCCACCGCTACCGCGTAGAGATCCTAAGCCACATGGCCAACGGCAGCGAAGACAAGCACATCAGCGGTCGCAAGGTATTTTTGTGGGATTCGCCCGATCCGTCGGGCTATGAAGAGGGCACGCTGGCGCGTGAGGCGACGATGCGGATCGACCAGCATCATGCGATGATCGATGCGCTCGATTCCCTGCTGACCAAGGCGAGGCTTCGTGTTTCGCGCAGTCAGAAGAACCCTTCGGAGATTCCCCACACCAAGATGCAGTTGCTCAACCAACTGGATCAAGTCATCCTTGTTGGGGACTTCACCAAGGATCAGTTGGAAGACATTCGCTTTGCTCTTCCGTCGGCGATCTATGTCGCACCGCCCACCCCTCCGAAAAGGCAGGCAGTGACCGAAGCATCCAGCGAGGACCAGCCTTGGCTGTCGGCCGTCTACACCGGGGTGGTGCCCATCGTCTACAAAGCTCAGCGAGCGCTTCTGGAAAGCCTCATCGAATCGACATTCTGGTCGTTCGCCACGATCACGCCGCTGATGATGCTGGTCTCTCGCAGCTTGCGGGCAGGTATGGTGGCGATGATCCCGAACTTGTTGCCGGTGGTGGCGATCTTCGGCGCGATGGGGTGGTTGGGGATCGCCATCGATATCGGATCGATGATGACCGCGTCGATCGCTCTGGGGGTCGCCGTCGACGACACGATCCATTTCCTCTCCTGGTTCCGCAGCGACCTCGACAAGCTGAAGGATCGACACAAGGCGATTCTCGCAGCCTATCAGCGCTGTGCGATTCCAACGCTTCAGGCAGCGGTCATTTCCGGACTGGGACTTTCGGTCTTCGCGTTCAGCACGTTCACTCCCACCCAGCGGTTTGGGTGGCTGATGCTGACGATTCTGATCGCCGGTGTGGTAGCGGAACTGGTTTTGTTGCCAGCGATCCTGGCCGGACCACTGGGTCGCGTTTTCGACCGGAACAGTCGCCGCACCAGCCTCGGAAAGCTCTGGCTGCTGGCTCGCTACCAGAGCCGCAGGTGGACTGAGCCGAAATCGGAAGTTTCGCTGCGACGTGTCGCGTAAAGGACTCTGGTGACCTTGTCCCGCGGGGCGGAGGGCGACTTCCTGAGTTCCTGCGATCCGGCCGAGGAAAGTTCAGCAGTCCCAAGGATAGAAGGGCCAAGGTCCGAGACCCGACTGACCCATCGGCAGCTCGACAAAGCCATCGCTTTTTCCGAGCGAGACCCAGTCGCCGGAGCCCTTCGAGTCGCATAGCTGGACTGTTCCACTGGAGACTTTGCGGACCAGTCGCAACGAGATCAGTTTCTCCAGCGGCTGGCAGGTTCCCTCCAACTGCATCGATGCAGCAGGCTCCCAAGGTTGAGCCATTCCCGCCAGATGCCTCAGGACTGTCAGTGCGAATCGTCGAAAGGTAACCGCGACGCTCACCGGGTTGCCTGGAAGCCCGAACACCGGTTGCCCGCACCTGCTCAGTCCCCCTAGCATCGGTTTGCCGGGACGGATCGGGATCCGATGGAACACCACCTCTCCACCGGCGTCGATGAGAGCCTGGGGGACATGATCGGTGTCCCCCATGGAAACACCGCCTGTGAGGATCAGGGCATCGGCGTGTTGGAGCGACGAGGCGATTGCATCGGCTAGCCGATCGCGTTGATCGATCACCGTTTGTCGATGAAGCAGTTCGATCCATGCATGCCGCTTGGTCGCCTGAAGCAGGAAGGGGCCGTTGGAGTCTCGGATTTGCCAGGGGGCCGGTGTGGCGTCGATCGGCATGAGTTCATCGCCGGTGTTGAGAATCGCCAAACGGACGCGCCGGATCACCGATAGTTCCTGTTGCCCGGCGCCGGCTGCCGAAGCGAGGCTGGTCGCATCGAGTACTCTCCCCGCATCGACCAGTGGCCCATCTTTCTTCAGGTTCTCGCCTTGGAGTCGGATGTTCTCGTGGAGGCGTGGGGGCCGGAGGAGTCGACTGAGCCGAATGGTGGTTTGCGATTCCAGGGTGTCCTCGCGCCGTACCACCCACTGCGCCCCCTCTGGCACAGGGGCTCCTGTGAAAACCCGTATCGCCTGGCCTTTAGGAAGTGGAGGGGCAGGGGAGCCGGCGCGGACCGTGCCACACACATCGATCGGTTCCCCCCATGGCTCCTGATCGTCAGGCGATGCACTATCCCCAGGCGACTTCATCTGTTCCAGCCGTAAAGCGTAGCCATCCATCGCAGAGACATTCAATGCGGGGCTGTCGCGATCGGCAAGAATCGGATCGGCCAGGATCCTCCCGTAGGCTTGGTCCCAAGGCAGTCGCTCCTTCTCTGCCAGCGGCTTGATTTTGCCCAGCCACATCGCAATCGCATGGTCGGCCTGATGCATCGGTCTGGATGAGTCCATCGACCTGTCCTGTTGATGACGCGTGGGGGGAAAGCCATTTAGACGATTCGGATGGCCGGCTGACGGGATCCTTCGCCATCGATCACCACGCTGATTTGGTAGTCGGCATCGGTACCGACAGCTGCGAAATTCCCTTGCTGATCGATCGCCAAGAAATTGATGCTAAGCTCGGATGGTGGCCGTTGCTCCCCTTCAGCAATCCGCCCGATCACCTCGCGCAAAGCCTGCTCGGGAGTTGCTCCCTGCCGCATCTTTTCAACCGCGAGAAAGCTGCCGCAGTACCGAAGGATGTTTTCTCCCGTGCCGGTGGCCCCTGCCGCCCCCACTTTGGGATCGACATAAAGACCACCACCGACGATGGGGCTGTCGCCGACACGGCCAGGCATCTTGAACGCCAAGCCACTGGTGGAGCAACCGCCAGCGATCTCGTGCGTGGGGCTCCAAGCCAGCAACGTGATCGTATCGTGATCCTGCCCTGGCACCTTCGGTGCTTCCTTGCCTTCCGCCTGCTTTGACTTCCACTCTTTCCACGCCTGGAGCGCATCGGGGTGAGGCGTCTGGGCAGTTTCGCAGCCTTGGGCTTTGGCGAATCTCGCCGCATCCTCGCCGACGAAAATCGCGTGAGGCGTTTCTTCCATCACCTTGCGCGCCACGCTGATGGGGTGTCCATATCCGACCAAGCCGGCGACCGAACCACTCCGCTGGCGTGGGCGCTGGCCATCCATGATGCAGGCATCCAGCTGCAGAACACCCTCAGCGTTTGGGTAGCCGCCAATCCCCACCCAGCGATTGGCTGGATCCGACTCCGTCACCCGAATGCCCGCTTCCACCGCATCCAGCAATCGCTGCGGCTTTCCCTTTCTGGCCGGATCGATGAGTGTTTCATACGACTTCTGGCAAGCTTCCAGGCCAAAGGGCCATGTGGCAATCACCACGCCATGCTGGCAAGCCTTTGGACTAGCCAGCGACTGCCGGGTGGCCAGGGTTGCTGCGCAGGAGCCGGCGGAAACCAAGCGAAGCCATTGTCTGCGATCCATGGTGGGTCCTTTGTTTTAGGAGAGCGGCCAAAGAGCAACAGGATGGGAAGGGGAGGGAATCGACCTCCCCTTTGAAATATGGTCTGCTTTCGCCGAGAAAGGTTCCAGCCCGCCAGCCGACGCGATCCTACCCGATCTGGCATCGATCGAAGCCGACTCCTTCCAAAGAAAAAAGCGGCAGTTCAATTCAGCTTGAACTGCCGCTTTGCGTTTGCAGATGCGACCCTGACGGGAGAACGCCAGCGATTACTGGCCGGTACCGCCCGACTTCTGAGTTTCCTGCTGCTGCTGAGCCTGCTGCATTTTCTGCATGTAGTCGTTGTTTTCCTGCTTGACCTGGGTGTCGGTCTTGGCTTCGCCAGTTTCCTTGGCCCCGGAACAACCGACAGCCAACGAGACCGATCCTGCCAACGCCAAAACAGCCAGCAACCGATGCAACATGGTTTCATCCTCTTCGAGAAAATAGGAATCGATGAAGTGAGATGCGCATCGTCGTCGTTGCGCGGGAGAATCGTTTTTCGCTGTAGCGGTGAACCAAATGCTGGAACATCGCGCGACCAACGAGGTTCAAAACCGACCGTCTGGTCTCTCCATCTCTTCCCCCTCATTTTTGCAAGAGGTTTCCATGCAAGTCAAGGAGCGACGGCCCAAGGGGAGGTTGGGACGGATGATTTTCCACACAATCCACAGCTCCCTAAGGCCTGCCGTCGCCTCCGTCGGGCGATTGAACCGTCTGGGGTGGATGGCGTACAGACAGAAAAGCGAACGATGTTCCGTTTTTTCGGTTGGTTCGTCTTGTCCTGGGGACCGGCGTCAAGAATCATAGTTGATGTGGGTATTCGATTGGGATTTCGGTTCCAGTAGCGAAGCGAACAGGTTTCGGTGTTTCGAGGGCTCTGGTCCTAGGGATCAACGAGTCTTGGGCGCGATGGAAGTCAGAGAGAAGGGTTTCCAGGGATGATGGATTGGGCCCGGGGAAAGCGAACGATCGGGTGGATGCTGCTGGGCATCTATGCGTTCGTTTTTTCGCTCGGTGACGCCCTCCATGCGCTGCCCGGCTGTGGTCATCATGGGCATTTGCACTCGGTGGTCGACTGTTCCAAAACGGAGGCAACGACCGATCGACACGATCACTCGGACGACCATGCCTCCCATTGTTCCGGCCATGATCATTCCTCTGCGAAAGAGGTTCGGGCGAATTCTCCTGAGTCACAAAGCGACGGGGATGGTGATGAGCCGCAGCTGGCTGCGTCGTCCGATGAAGATTGTTCGATCTGCCGCCTTCTTACCGCTCCGGTGCTTGCGACGATCGGTCCGGTTCTCGCCCGAGCGCAGCTGACCGAAGTTCGCATCACTTCTTACCGATCGGTCTCTTTGAACCGCATCGCCGGCGGTTGCTCGGTACGCGGTCCCCCGGCGACTCTCTAAAGCAGTCGTCAGGCATGGAGGGAGTCCTGGTGTCGATCCGGGGCTTCTCAGTGGAGTTTTTCAGAGTCGATCAGCGAGGGTGAGTTCCCTGATTGGGGAAGTCACCGGAGCTGGGATCACCGACCCGATGGGTTGTCTCCCGCCGCGCTGCATTCGATCGGAATCTGCCAACAGATCCTGCGATCCATGCCCAACCTTGGTCCGAAAGAGTTGCGCACCGGCGAAAAGGTAGAGAGAGGTGGGGGCGATGAGTCAGACCGAGTCATCGAATACGACAGGTGTTAGTCAGAAGCGTCGTTGGCGTGATTTGCAGTCGCTACTGAACTACGATTTTTGTCCAGGTTGCAATCGGTATGTCTATTGGTTGAAGCGACCGGTGGGGTGGTTGTTTCTGGCGATGGCCAGTTCCCTGCTACTGGGCTGCTTTGTCGCGCAGCCAGCGATCTATGCTGCTGCAGCGCTGGCTGGACTGATGGCGCTGGGGATTGCCTGGCCGAAATTGGCGATGTGGGGGATTTCCGGATCGTTGCGGTGGAACGTGCCGCGATGTGAAGAAGGGCAGCAGGTGGAAGCGGTTCTGGAGGTGGTCAACCGCTGGCCTTGGCCAGTTTGGGGGCTAGTTTTGGAGGTAGAACAGGCAGCGGTGGCCAGGGGGGATCGACCTGAGGCGGCCATTGCGCTGTGTCGCGTTTCGCCTTGGAGCATCAGTCGTTTCCGATGGGATTGCCAGCCGTCGGCGCGGGGAGTCTATCCGACGGCCAAGCCGCGTCTGACGACCGCCTTCCCGTTTGGTATCTATCGCAGCGGCCGCGACCTGGATGTGCCTCAGTCTTTGATCGTCTGGCCGAAGACCTTTTCACTTCCGGAGATGCCGGAGCAGTCGGGTGCGGCATCCGCGGCTTTTGGAGCAACCTCGCAGCGAACCGGCAACGAAGGGGACTGGACGGGAGTGCGACCCTATCGGGAGGGGGATCCGCTGCGATCGATCCACTGGGCTCTTTCGGCGCGTCGCGATCAGTGGGTGGTATGTGAGCGGCAGGCTCCTTCGCGCAGGGAGGTGGTGGTGGAGCTGGATGCGGGGGTATTGGACCGATGTCAGGGAGTGCAGGGGGACCGCCTGCTGCGCGCTTTGGCATCGTTGGCCAAGCATCTTTTGACGCATTCGTGGAGCGTGCGGTGCATCGTCGGTTCGACGGCGGTCCACCTGCATCCGGGCGGTCGATCGTGGAACCGTTGGATGGATGCTTTGGCCGCGCTGCCAATGGGTGCCTCGCGAAATGGATCGGACGACCCGCATGGGGTTGCGGCGCTGGCGGTCCCTGGCGCGTGGCGCATCGTTTTGACCGATCGCGAGCCGGAGCTGGGCCATCGGCAGGCTTACTTGCCGATCGACCGGGATGTGCTGGTGCTGCCCGAGCTAGGGGAGGAGGGGCGGGAGCTGGAAGAGGGATTTGGCCATTGGAGCTGGAAGGATCAGAGGCTGCTGGATCAATGGCAGCGGATCGTTCGCGAGCCTGCGCAGGAAGGAGCCTTGGCATGGCGCAGCGTGGGTTGAGTTTCTGGCGAGGGAGCTCCAAGCCGATAGGGTCCTGTGCGGTGCATGCAACTGGCGGGGAATCTCGGGAGTTGGTCCAGGAGGGGCTGTGGGTTCTCTTTGTCATGGCAACCCTTGCGGCTGCGATGACCACCGCATTGCGAGCGCAAGGGAGCGAATTGTGGGGGTGGTTGGTTGGCGAGCTATGGGTGGTGGGGTTGATGCTGTTGGGGTTGCGCTGGCGTTCGATGGCAACTGGGGGTTCTTCTGCCGACTCCCTGGGATCCACCTCCGGGTGGGCCCGATGGTTGGACCATCTCCTGCTGCAATCGATCGCTCTTCCACTGGCCCTGGTGGTCTGGCCACTGCTTAGCCGGATGATCCAGCGGCAGTGGATGGGGTTGCAGGGGGAAGCATTGGAGCTTTGCTGGATTGCCATGCTTCAGATGGGAGCCTGGTGGTTGGCGGCCAAGGCGCGCCGATCGCGGGAACGGTCGTTGGCGCTGGTGGCCAATAGTTTTCTGGTCCTTTTCGTTCTGGCGACCTCGGAGAATCGATGGTCGCTGGCGCTGGCTGCGGTCTATGGAGTCTTGGTGGCTTGGTGGATGATGTCCAGTTATTGGGATCGAATCGCCAAGGGGTTTGTGGCGCACGAAACGATTCCGCTGGTGCGTCTGCGCGTTGGCGCGTTGGCTCTACTGCTTGGGCTGCTGGCGCCGATCGGGTGGGTCGTTTCTCGCACTCCCATCAGCCCCCGAACACTGGATGGATTTCTTCCTACCTCCGGAGGTCGCCAGGGTGGAGATCCATCGGCGCGGCGCGGGGTAGGGGATGGAGATCAGTTGGTGGGAGCGACTCAGGAGGCAACGACTTTTGGTCCGGTGGAGAGCGATCTTTTTCTCGAATCGCAGATGCCCTCGCTGTACGATGTCGCCAGCGAGATCTATGGAGAAGCGGTCCCCAAAGTGCGGCGTTACCAGCGAGCGGTGGCGCTGCAGAGCGAAGTTCGGGAGACCGAGCGGGAGGGGAGCGAATCGCGGAAAAGCGGCCGGGAATTCAGTGCCCTAAGGACTGCGCGGCGGCAACCGCCTGGTGAGCCATTGGCGGGAACTTCCAGCCGCGCGGTCTGCTACCTCGTCGGCAGGACGCCCATCCATCTGCGACTGGATACGCTAGAGCGATTTGATGGGCTCGACTGGCGATCGGAATTGCCCAGGGAAGCAGGGGGTGCGGGGGAGCCCAAGCGACTGGAAATGCGGGTCGGAAAGCCGTGGGTGGTGCTGGAAGAACTCCATCAGCAGCTGTTTCATCCGATGGCCGAACGATTGGCGATCAAAGTGATCGGCCTCGAGTCGGCGCGACTGCTGTCTCCCGCCAATCTGGAAGCGGTTCATATCGACCGGGTCGATCGGCTCGATTTCTTCGGGCGCGATGCCGATGGCCAGTGGCGAATGGTCGATCGCGATCAGGTGCCGCAGTTGACGGTTCTTCATGAGATGGTTCGGATTCCTTCGCTGCATGAAGCCCGCTTGGGGACGCCAGGGTGGGCTGGGGTCGCCATCGATCCGAAAACCGCTGCAGCTTCGGGGCTTTCGGCGATGTTGGAGGTGCCGGGAGGGGCAGAGCGATATTGGCGGTGGATGCGGCGTCAGCTGGGAGAATCGTGGGAAGGATGGAGTGACTTCCGCAAGCTGGAGACGGCGGTGGAGTGGTTGAAGAGCCATGGGAAGATGGAGCGGGGCAGGGAGTGGGAAGGGGATCTGGAGGATGTGGCTTGGCGGTTTCTGGAGGATCCGCGAGGCGAGGATTATCACTTTGCAACGGCTGCCGCCATGATGGCTCGCAGCCTGAACATTCCGGCGCGACTGGCGCAAGGTTTCTATGCGCGGCCGGAGCGGTACGATCGCCGTGCGGGTCAGACGCATGTCCTTCGGGAGGATCTCCATACATGGCCGGAGATTCTTGTGCAGGGACGCTGGATTCCGATCGAACCGACTCCCGGCTATGCCCGACCGCAGGAGCATCGAACATGGGAGCAGTGGCTGGCGGAGGTGGGTTGGCGAGCTAGTCGGTGGATTGGCGAGCATCGGGGGGCGATTGCGGGCACGGCGTTGGCCATGGGGCTGGCCGTATGGACCCGAAAAATCTGGATCGATTGTTTGGCCAGTTGGCTTTTGTGGATGGTGGGGACGGGGAGCACCCGATGGCGGCTGGCCTGCACGGTTCGGCTGATGGCGTTGCGGGCTTGGTTGGAAAATGCGCCGCGAGCTTCCTCGACCCCACTGGCCCGTTGGCTGTCCGATCAACTGGAACGCCGTTCCCCACGGCTGGACCGATCGCAGAGAGAGCTATTTACCGAAGCGGTCGATCGGTTTCACTACGCACCTGCGAACCGTTTGGGGGACTGGCTGCAGGAGAGCGCCGAACCGCTAGAGTCGATCTGTCGAACGATCTTTTTCTCGCCAATCAAGCATGCGAAGGGCTGACGCGGATGAGCACCACAGGATCGCTGAATGAAGGTCGGGCCATGGAAGCCGAGGGGGCGACAGGGCGTTCGGTGGGTCAGTTACTGGACGGACTGCGCGCCCAACTGAACCGAGTGCTGCTGGGCAAATCGGAGGTGGTGGAGCATCTCTTGGCCAGTGTGCTGGCGCGAGGGCACGTTCTCTTTGATGATCTTCCGGGGCTTGGCAAAACGACGCTCGCCAAAGCCCTTGCCACCGCCATCGGAGGAAGGCTCAGCCGTGTCCAGTGCACCCCCGCTCTGCTTCCCAGCGACATCACCGGCTTTCCGATTCTCAATCCCAAGACGCGGGAGTTTGAGTTCCGTCCTGGGCCGGTCTTCGCCGACGTGCTACTAGCCGATGAGATCAATCGAGCGACCCCCAGGACCCAAAGCGCGCTGTTTGAAGCGATGGCGGAAAGGCAGGTGACGATCGATGGGGTGACTCATCAACTGAGCCGGCAGTTTCTGGTCCTTGCGACGCAGAATCCAGTCGAGAGCTTGGGAGCTTATCCTCTACCCGAAGCGCAGCTGGATCGCTTTGCGATGAAGCTGCATATCGGATATCCGGACCGCAAGAGCGAGCTGGAGTTGCTGGAATCGGCGGAGCGATCGATGGAGGATCGGAAGGCAGAGGCGGTGCTGGAGCTAGGGGATTTGGCAACCCTTCAGGAGGCGCTTTCGCAGGTGCATGTCGAAGGGATGCTGCGCGAGTACTTGGTCGATCTAGCGGCGGCCACCCGTGGTCATGCTGCTTTTCCTCTTGGCCTCAGCCCTCGTGGTTTGCTGGTTTGGCAGCGGGTCGCACAGGCGCGGGCGCTGCTTCGAGGACGGGATTTCGTCGTCCCGGATGATGTGCAGGAGGTGGCGGTTCCGGTGCTGTCGGTTCGATTGCCTGGTCCATTCGATCAGGCCAAGCGAGCGATCGAGGGGGTGTTGCAGCAGGTGCCCGTTCCGGTGCGAGCAGCTAAACGATAGGGAGTCTGCGATGGAGACCGCATGGTGGGGAGCGGTGGTGCGAATCGGTCAGGCACTGTTGGCGTGCGGTCCGACGCTACTGGTGGGATGGCTGATCGCCGCGTTGATGGAGCGATTGCTGGGACGCGAAGGAACCTTCAAGCTGTTCGGAGGGCACTCTTGGCGGCAGTTGCCACAGGCGTGGCTGATCGGCATGCTGCTTCCTGTCTGTTCTCTGGGGGTGATTCCCGTCCTGCGGCAGATGCGCAAGAGTGGTCTGAGCGGTGGGACGATTCTCGCCTTCGGCATGACGGCGCCTCTCTTCAACCCCATCTCGGTGCTCTACGGCCTGACCCTCTCCGACCCATTTGCCATTTTCGTCTTCTGCATCGCCACGCTGACGATCGTCACCCTGCTGGGGACGCTCTGGGATGCCCTGTTTCCTAGAAACTGGATCGACCCCGAGCCGTTGCCGCCGACTCCTTATGGTGTTCGGCGGATCGGAGCGGTGGCGGTCTCGATGGCCAGACAGTCCGCTCACAGCTCCCTTGTCTATGTCTTGCTGGCGCTCGTGGGGGTTGGGGTGCTGGCGGCCGTTTTGCCACCGGGCGTCTTGCAGAAGGCCGCCAACCAGAATGACTCCCTGGCACCTATGACGATGGCGGCGGTCGCCACACTGGCCTATGTCACCCCCATGGTGGCGATCGTGCAGGTGGCGTCGATGTTTCAGCATGGCAATTCGATCGGCGCGGCGTTTGTTTTGTTGGTGTTGGGGAAGGGAGTGAACCTAGGGTTGTTGGCGTGGGTGGGGCGCCATTATGGCCTTCGTCCCCTGCTGGTTTGGGCAGGCCTTTTGGGAGGTCTTGCGATCGCGGCGGGTTACTTGATCGATCGACCACTTTCCCCTGAGGGAGTGCAGCCGGCCGACCACACGCATGCCTTCGACATGTATTGCAATCCGTTCCTGCAGGGTGCAACCAATCTGCCAGCGGACAGTCGCCGGATGATTCTGGAGAGCGCTGCACCCTACGATCTGGTCGCCTCGATGATGGCGGCGATCATTCTCTGTGCGGGAGGGTTGCTCCGCTGGATCGATCCGAAAGATCGCATCACCGAACGGCTGATGCAGGGAGCCGCTCCACTGGCGCGCGATGTGATCCTGCCTCCCAGGGTGGTTGCTGCCGCCGCGCTGGCAGGATTGGTGCTGGCCAGCATCGGCGGATGCTATCTGTACTATCCGCCCGTGGCGGAGATCCGCAAGGAGATGGTGGCGATCAACGCGGAGATCTTCGCTGCAGCCAACTCGAAGGAATGGGAGACGATCGAATTCTGGGTGCCCCAGCAGGAAGATTGGGCGCACAAGCTGCGGGTCAGCAGTCGCATGCGTTGGAAACCTCTTAGCGACCTACAGTTGCAGCGGGTGGACGCCTTTCAATCGTCGTTGGAAGACCTAGAGCACGCGGCGGAGGATCGCGATATTCAGGAAGCCAGGGATGCATCGCGCAAGATGGCAGCTGCTTTCACCGCGATGCGGGAATCGCTGGGATCGCCCTGAAATTCGCTGGCGTACTTGCCTCCATGGTGGCCAGCGTCGCAGGCTGCTCACCAAACGGTCCCGCAGCTCGGCGCACGAAAACTTTCGATCGGAGGGGGTGGGTGTGTTGCTATCGTGAGCCGTCGGTGGCATAGAATCTCATGAGGGAGGAATCGGCTCATGGTGAAAGCGAAGCGGTGGGGCACCCGCATCCGTGCTCGCATCCTGGCGATGGCGCTGTTGGCTTTGGGGATCGCTGCGGATTCGGGTCGTGCGCAGCAGACCTACCAGCTGATGGTTCCGGACGGATCGGCCTATTCGGAGGCGAGCGTTTCGGCCAATCGGTTGGAGATTCGGGATAGCGCGGGCCGTTTGACGCGCTACGATCGACTGGCTGCCTGGGACAGCAGCGATGGATTCTGGCTGGCCTTTCGCAATCCAGCCACGGGGCAGGTGGTGCGGTGGCCGAGCAATTCACGAGGTCCCGTGCAGATCGGTGCGCCTGATGCCGGCAATCGGCTTCGGTTTCGCGAAAGTCAGATGCAGATTCAGGCGCTACAGAATCTCCCGGCGCGTCCGGCGGCTGGAGCTGGCATGCCTGGTAATGCCGTCGGCGGCGCGGTAGCGCGAGGGGACGCCTACTGGCGTCTGGCGATGCGCGATGGACGCGATCTCTATCTGGCATCGTCGTCCGGTGGTGGTGTGACACTGCAGCCCGGTAACGCCATCGGCAATGTGCTGGTCGACTGGATGGTCGTCCCGGTCCAGGACAACTTGGTGCGGCTGCAGATGGTTCGGGGTGGTCAGTGGTATGCGCTAGCAGGCGATCCCACAGGCCGGTCCGTACGCCTGATTCCGGCTCGCGGCGATGCCTTTTCCCTTTGGCGGATGATCCCGGGATATGGTGAATCGGTGGCGCTGGAGTGCGTGGCGTTTCCCGGGTTGGCGCTGGGTTGGGATTACCGGCAGCTGGGACTTTTCCCCCTTTCCTTCCAGCCCCAGCAGTTGTGGTATCCGCTACCGCTGGCGATCGCCACACCTTCGGTTGCGGTGGCTCCCGCTCCCACCTACCGCATCGTCCAGCAGCAGGTGATCCCCAACCAGCCTCTACCACCGGCGCTGGTTCAGTTGACCAACGTCCACTCGGAAGCAGTGGTGCTTCGGATCGATGACTTGCGGACTGGAGCTTCCGAGGTGGTGGAGATTCCTGCAGGGCAGCGTCTGGAAAGGCAATTCGAACGCGATTCCGGCTCGACGGTGGTCGAAACGCATGAGTGGGTCGACCCGTTGGGGAACGTGACGCGCCAGGAATACAGCAATCCGATTCCGGCGGCCGAGCGATACGATATCAGTGTTTACGAAAAATTCCTGCAGTCGATCGCCATCGATCGCACGGGGAAGAGCCCCAACAAGATCGAGGATATCAATTACCAGCCCAAGAGCGTCGGTCGCTTTGTGGTGCCTGCCGGTGACCGATTGCCGGAGCGAGCTTCGATCGATGTTTTTGGGCAGGCGCGACAGGCGAACAATCCGGGTGGTGTACGTCGTATCCAGATGCCTACCAGTCCGGTCGCCAATCCCGACCCCCTGCGCGAGATCCTGGATCGCGCCCGACAAGGTCGCTGATCCAGCAAGGCAGCTAAGGGCGATCCAGATGCAGCGCGTCCTATCCCTCGACCCCGCCGGGACCGACATGATGATCGCCCTGGGGTTGCAATCATGGCTGGTGGGTGTCACGCATCAATGCGATTTGCCGGAAGGGATCGAACTGCCACGGGTCACCCGCTGTTCGATCGATCGGTCCCTGGACTCCCGACAGATCGATGAGCAAGTCAAGCGACACCAGTCGTCTGGGAGTCCTGTGGTCCTGCATGATGCACAGGCGATCGCGGCCCTCTGTCCCGATCTGCTCCTGGTTCAGGATCTCTGCGGTGCCTGTGGCGTCATCCCAGATCACCTGCGCCTGGTGCTGGAGAGCCATCCCAAGGTGGAGTCGTTGGCGCTGTCTCCTGGGAATTGGAGCGACATCCTGGAGTCGATTCATCGACTCGGTCATTGTCTAGAGCAACCCAGGCAGGCCGAATCGCTGATTCGACAGCTGGAAGCGAGAAGGCAGCGACTGGTTGGCCACTCGAAGCAGCGTTCCGTGTTACGGTCGGTTGGTCTGGAGTGGTTGGAGCCACTCTATGGGATAGGGCACTGGACGGTCGAACTGCTGAAGCATGTTGGGCTGATCGAGCAACTGGGGGAGGCGGGATCGAAGTCCCGTCCGATCGATTGGGATCGTCTGGTGGAGGTCGATCCGGATTGCCTGCTGGTGGCCTGCTGTGGTCTGGATGCCCATCGCGCCAAAGAAGAGTTTGTGCGGATTTCCGAACCGGGGCATTGGTCCAAGCTGCGCGCGGTGAGGAGGGGAAAGGTGTTGTTCCTCGATGGCAATCGCGGATTCAGCCGGCCTGGCCCCTACCTGATCGATCGATTGGAGGAAATCGATCGGTGGCTGACGAGGGATTTTTCCCCAGCTGGCGGTCGCTGCTGAGGCGTCCCGGCACCCTCCCGCCAGCGACTTAGTAGCCGCTGACCATCCCACCAGGGCCATAGTAGCCGCCTCGGGAGGTCAATTCGTTTCGGCTGGCTTCTGGAAGCGGATTGATGAACTCTCGTGGTCGTCCCCCAACGACTTCGGGGCCGATGTCATTGAGAGGGTAGGGGTCGATGACGACCGCGCGATTCTTCTGTCGGTCGATGCTTCCCTGTCCAAACTGGCTGGATCCCCAACGGCCCAGGTTCCAAGGCGACTGCTTGCAACCGACCAGCAGCAAGAGGGCACAGAGCAACAGAGTGCGACGCATGTTAAGAATTCCCTTCCTGCCGGCCTGTCCGATCCATGAACGGGTGGAGGGTATCTTCGCGATACCCAAGGGTTGCCGACGCAACGGGATTGTCCGGCTTTCCAAAACCGGCCGCCAGATCAGTTCCCTACAGGGATTGTGATTCGGTTGTCCGATAGAGACTTTTTCAGGGGAATTGCTAGCCTAGGCAAAGGCGTCATAACCGGTGGGGTCGTTGGGGAGTTGCGCTAGCAGGAGGGTGGAATCGGGGGCCAGTTCGATCCGGGTTGGAAGATGGCAGGCGGGAAGCAGAACCGACTGTCCCAGATCGATCGACATGGAGCCGGCCATCCAGTGGAGATGGGCTTGGCCCTCTGGGAGAGTCAGCAGACGGAAGCGGCCTTCGGCCTCAAGGGAGACCGTGCAAGGGCCATGCCAACGGAGCCACTCGAAGTGTTGGCACCGGACCAACCTTTGGCCGGCGGGTTGTGGCAGAGGTTCTGGGCGAGCAAATTGCACCGCAGGAGCTTCGAAGTTGATGACTTCCAGTGCTTGGTCGACATGAAGTGGTCTGGAGTTGCCATGGCCGTCGACTCGATTCCAATCGTAGAGGCGAAAGGTGCTGTCGCTGGACTGTTGGATCTCCACCACCAAAAGTCCTGATCCCAGGGCATGGACGGTGCCTGCAGGGATGAAGACGCAGTCGCCTGGATTGGGATGGAGCACTTGCAGGGCCTGTTCGGTAGCCCCATTGGCGATGGCATCGGCCAGTTGAGCCCGGTCGATGCCCTGCTGCAGTCCTGCGTAGATCTTGGCCCCCGGTTCGGCATGGACTACGTACCAGGCTTCCGTTTTTCCTAGGTCAGGTGGATCCATCCGCGAAGCGTACGGATCGTCTGGATGGACCTGGACGCTGAGCACCTGGTGGCAATCAAGGTACTTCAGGAGCAATGGGAAAGGCTTGGACTGCTGATTTCCCAGGACTTCATCGGGAAACGCATCGATCAGGTTGCGAAGAGTCCAGCCTTCCCAGGGGCCATCTGCAACGACGCTTTGATCGGCTCCATGGTCGACGACTTCCCAGCTTTCAGCCCAGGGACCGGGTCCGGGCAGCGATTTTCCCATCAACTTGCCAAGGCGTTCTCCGCCCCATAGATATGGGCGAAAAAGAGGATGGAATCGCAGCGGGGATTGGGGAAACATGGCGGCTCAAGATATGATAAAGAACGCAGCGTCTTTGCCATG
This sequence comes from Pirellulaceae bacterium, assembly GCA_046085865.1. Taxonomy (GTDB): domain Bacteria; phylum Planctomycetota; class Planctomycetia; order Pirellulales; family Pirellulaceae; genus JBEISR01. The sequence continues at coordinate 1,918 of JBJSWM010000809.1, read as the reverse complement.
CCGACGGAAGGCCCGGGCGTTGCACCGCTTCGAGAACGTCCCATTGTATTCCAGAGGGGAATTCGGAGGCGATGGTTTGGAAGCGATTTGGAAGCGCGGGGGCGGGTGGTGAAAACCAGTAAAAGCGACGACTTGTTCGAAAGCAGCACGATGACTTTTGGCGAGCACCTGGAGGAACTCCGGGTGTCGCTCACCAAGGCGTTGATTTGCTTGGCGGTCGGAATGGGCATTTCCCTGCTGTTTGCCGACCGCATCGTGCGTTACGTCCAGACGCCTCTGAAAAAATCGCTGGAGGAATTCTACCTCCGTAAAGCGGGGGCTCAGTGGGAGAAGGCCAATGGATCGAAGATGGATCCGACGCTCCAGGAGTGGATGGCCGAGCAGAAATACACACCCGAGGTGGTTTATGTCGATCCCCGTGAACTGAAAGGCTCGCTGCAGGGCCTGGGGGCGAGCGTCTCCAGGCGGGACGAAGCCACGGAGTCGACTACCGAAGATTCGAATCGGCCTTTGCCTCCTTCCGTACCGGTGACCCCCTCTCCTTCGATCCCTTCGGCGATCCCCGCAAGCGAAGCTCCTTCCTCATCTTCCGAGACCCCTGAGGTGGTGTTGCCCGCTTCAAAGACCCCCGACGTGGTTCCTACGCCTCCCACTCCTATGCAGGTTTCTGGGGTGGGGAAGGGAGAAGGGAGCATCGAAGCAACGGGGCTGGAGGGATACCGCGGCGCAAGTGCTCTGCAGGCGAAGGACCTAGTGCCGCTGCGATTGTTCAGCCGCATTTCGACCAACACCGATGCGTTGCAGGTGACCGAGCCGTTCATGATTTACTTGAAGGCAGGTCTGGCTGCTGGACTGGTGCTGGCCAGTCCTGGGATCTTCTGGTACCTGTGGGGTTTTATCGCATCGGGGCTGTATCCGCACGAGCGTCGTTACGTCTACTTCTTCCTTCCGGTCAGTCTGTTTCTCTTTTTGGGTGGCGCCGCACTAGCGTTCTTCTTTATTTTTGAGTTGGTGCTGCGATTCTTGCTGACCTTCAATGAGTCATTGGGGATCGATGCTGCGCCGCGACTGACCGATTACATGACCTTCGCCTTGATGCTGCCCCTGGGTTTTGGAGTCGCTTTCCAGTTGCCGCTAGCGATGCTGGTGCTGGAGCGGTTAGGGATTTTTTCGGTGGAGATCTATTTGAAGCAGTGGCGGACAGCAGTCCTGGTGATCGCTTTCATCTCGATGGTGTTGACTCCGGCGGAGATCACCAGCATGGTCGGCATGCTAGTCCCCCTGGTAGGGCTTTATTTCCTCGGCATCTTGCTCTGCAAATACCTGCCGCGCGGATCGGCCCTTGGGACCCAGGGCTATGACGCTCGGTAATCCCCAGCCGCCAGCTCGGTAGCAACTGCTTTCAGATCGCTTCTTCTCCCCGTTCGCCAGTCCGAATGCGAATGCAGTCATCCAGTGGCAGGACGAAGATCTTGCCATCTCCTTGACGTCCTCGTCCGGTGGAGCGAGCGCTGCGGGCGATGGCGGCGATGGTCGGTTCGACAAAGGGCTCATTGACGGCGATTTGGAGCTGCACTTTCCGCAAGAAGGCTGCTGCAAGATCGTGTGGGCGATGCGTTCCTAGTTGGCCCATCTGCTGGCCATATCCCTGGCAATCGAAGACGGTCATGCGAAAGACTTCCACCTCGGTCAGTGCCTGCTTGACCGCCTCCAGCCGATCGGGCTGGATGATGGCAATGATCAGCTTCATGGTGGAACTCCAAGAGAATCGCGATGGTATCCATTGCCAGAACGCACTTGAGGCCTGAGGCAAAACGAACAGGCAGTGGACGACGGAGCGTCCAAGATGGCGACCTTTTCTTCACGGAAACTTCATGATAGCTGCTGTCATCGAGCGAACTGGTTACCCATTGTGACG
>JBJSWM010000808.1:0-3704 GCA_046085865.1 Pirellulaceae bacterium | reverse complement strand
TTAGCGCGACCTGCAGGGAACAGAATGTTGTCTCCGTCTTTGGAGGAACCGTCGAGCTGATCGAGGGGAAGTGCGGCGACTCAGCAGCCATCCGGATGTGGATGGTCGATCTGGGGCACACCACTGGTCCCCTGGATCTGTTGCTTCAGGAGATACGGAAGAAGTCGCCTCAGGCACAATCAGTCGCCTTCGGATCCCATGTCCTGGTCGCTCGCCTAAGTGAGGCCCGAGCGGCTGGGTTCGATCAGGTCATGACTAGAGGCCAATTCGACCAGGCGTTGGTGGGGTTGGTGGAGAAGGTGGCGGCGGAGGTGTCACCCCGAGAATAAGCGACTGCTGACGAATGCGAATGGCGGTCGAGAAATTTTCGCTGTTCAATGCGGCTGGAACTAGATCGTTGATCCTAGCCAGGATCTGCGTTTGCTCGAAGTTCCCAGCACATGCCAGCCATCCTCGCCGGTAGGCGGTTCTGGCTGAGAGCCCCGTCAATGTCATCCCGGGGCTCCACGGCACCCTTGCAGTGAGAATCGACTCCACGTGTCGGACTAGGTTGGTGGTGCAGTTATTGGACAGTGTATCGTACCACTCGGGTGTTCTCGCGATCTGATTGACTCGCAATAAGATGTCTCGCAGCATCGTCCGCGCCTGCTCGGGTGTCGCTCGGCTGGGATACAGCAATACCTCAGCCTTCCTCACTTCGGTGCGCAGCGGAATGACATCCGTTTCCTCGGCTAGCACATACATCAGCTCGTAGCGACGACGCGCTCCATCCCACGGGTGATACCGTTCGCTCTGCTCCAGCCGTGCTTCGATCGAGACGGCAAGGGGGGAGCCGTTGCGGCGGCGGAAGCTGAGCATGGTGTGAGCCAGCCAGGAGTTGTTTGGGAATGGCGACAGCAGGAAGTCGACTCCTTCAACCTCGTCCCAGCGGAATTCAATGTCGTGATCCCGGACGTCATAGTCGGAGTTGCTTCGGTACCTCGCATCGCGCACGTGGTGCACTTTTGCCCCAGCATCGGAAAGATCCGCATAAGGCAGAATCGCCTGTTCGGGGCGCCAAGTGCGATCATGGCTGGGGCCTGAAGAGGAGTTTCTGGATTGAGAGGCTGTCCGATCGTCGCTCATCGACACCAAGCCCGGGGCGAAATTGCTGGGGAGTTGAAGTGACGAGCAGCCGGTGGCGACCAGGATCAACATAGCCAGCGGTCGCGCGAAAGAGAATCGCGATCGCAACGCTTTCGGCATCGAGCTCGGCAATCGACTGCTGATTCCCATGGTATCTAGCGGCGGCTCACCTCGTTCACGGAGTGCTACTTGAGTGAGGAGATAGCTGAAAGGGGGTGCCGGATCAAGCCGAATTCATAGCCACCATTGTCCGTAGCCAGCATCGCCAGATGGTGGATTTGCCGGAATGGCCATCTACCGCAACCTCCACCTCGTGGCCGCGGTGGCTACGTAGAAGAGGATGTACCACCAACGGTTTCATCCAGCAGCCGAAGTGACGGTATCACTTTCGTGTCATCGGATCGCGTAGAGCGTATCACCACGACGAATCAGAAGCATTCCTGGTGCGCTGACCGCCGCATAGAGCACCGCGCCACCACTCGCGGCGGGCGCCGACGACGCACCATCTTCCCAAGTCGTGCACGAAGCAATTTCTTTCGCCGAATCAAGTTGGACGATCGAGGTCGTTCCCTTCTGCCCGAAGAGATAGAGATTGGAGGCAGTAAACAAAGGGGTTGCCCAGATACTGCCTGCCGCGATCCTTTCGGCGGAAAGTTGTTTGCCAGTGGCTAGATCCAACTGGAAGAGAACGCCGGAGCGATTGACGATCCAGACCTTGCCGTTGGCGACAGCGGGACTGCCGAAACTGCTAGTCGCTTTATCGGCTCGCCACGCAAAATCGACCTCGAAACGGCCATCTTGCGTCGGCTTGATTTCGATCAGGCCATTGGATGCTGCGGCATTTCCGGCAGTCTGTTCGCCACGGCCGTCCGATGCACCGATTAGGAATTTACCTTCGTCTACAGGGATCGGTGTGCAGGTGGAGTTGTTAGCAAGTCCGGTGAATTCCCAAAGCTTCTTTCCGTCGGTGGTGTCGTACCCGGCGATTCGGCCCGAGGCGCTGCAGACCAGTTGCGGTTTCCCAGCGACCGAAATCAACCTCGGGCTGCTCCAACTGGTCGCTCCAACGCCAGGCGATTTCCAGATGGTCTTTCCGGATTTCTTCTCGATCGCCAGAACGTAAGGCTCTTGTTCCCGCTCGACCCAGACAAACAGGTTGTTTGCATCCTGCTCCAAGGAAGCCGCCAGTCCATGTCGCGCCTGGATCGGTCCATCCGTCTCGACAAGATCTCGTTGCCAAAGCACTTCGCCCGATCGGGATAACGAGGCAACGATGCCTCCTTCGAAGCTGACAAAAAGCCCTGAAGCATCGATCACGGGGCTGGGGGCAGCACGACTAACGTAGCTGTTGCTTTCTTCCGGGGACGGATTGGCAAAGTCCTTCTGCCATCGCTTCGATCCGTCGGCTAGGCTGTAGGCAGCGACGTGATAGGTTTCCTTGTTGGGGCCGCTTGTGGAGGTCAGGAAGACCGCGTCTCCGGCGACGACTGGAGTCGACTGGCCGTAACCTTCGAGAGCCGCTTTCCAGGCGATTCCTTTTCCCGATGCATCCCAGGATTCCGGCAGTCCTGCTACCTGAAGTTGTCCCCCATTCTGAAAGCCACTCCAAAATTCTTCGGCATGTGTCGGACCTGAAAGAAAAAACAGGCTGAGGCAAATAAAAGAATTGGCTAGGATGGTTTGGCTGCTGTTGCCAAGTTCGGTCGACTTGAAAAAGGCCATGCCGGGAGTGCTCCTTGCTGGGTAAATTAGTATGGCGAACACCAGTTTGTCGCTTGCAAGCTCTCATTGTAGAGATCCTGCTAGATGCAGGGAGTCGATTTCGAGGCTCAGTCACATGATTGAGCCGTGATCGCGTCGGTCTGATGCATGCGCGATCCAGCGTCTGACCGTCGTTCAGTTGGACTCTCTGCCGGATCATTCAACTGGATTGTGCCGATGGATAGAGAGGTGCAGGACGATGGTGGATGCGGGGACTTGGAGCCGATTAGGGGATGGGGGGAGAATGGAATTCAGCCGGTTGCGGCCTCTGCTCCCGGCGGCTCTTCAGCGCCTTGGCATTGAAGATGGCTTCGAATTTAGCCAGACATGGTCGGTACGGAGCCTCGGCCCGGAGGAATGGTGCATCTCCGATGGACACGACAGGTTGGATGGGGTGGTTTCCAGTTCGCGCGCGGTGATCGAAGCCCTTTTCTCGGACATCGTTCAGAACCTGAATCGCTAAAGCGATTTCCAGTTGTTTCACCAAAAAAACATCGTTGGGAAAAATGGCTTCGAGTCTTTGTGGCGGAAACTGAGATTGAGTGAGTCAGATTTCCTTGCGTTGCGCCAAGGAGGGTGCCGGCAGTGCAAGGTGGAAGGAGTGATCGAAGATGGAGGAGCCTTATTTTGCAAAGTACTTGCGGCGCAGCGAAGGAGCGGGCGATCTGGTAGCGCTTCTCAAGGAACAATCGGATCGTTTTGGTGCATGGGCGGACGGCGTCTCGGCAGAAGCAGCGTTGACCCTGCATCCTCCTTATCGCTGGACCTTCTGCGAAGTGCTGAATCATCTTTCGGACTGCGAGCGGGTGTTCGCTTTC
>JBJSWM010000807.1:0-834 GCA_046085865.1 Pirellulaceae bacterium | reverse complement strand
CATCGATGCCTGGAAGCTGCTGGAGAGATGGCAGGCAGAATGGAAACCTGCAGGCAAATAGAATGCGCTGCTTGGCCTACAGACCTGATGACCAGTGGCCGGTTGGATGACCTTGCCTGTGCGATTCGCAATCCATCCACGCTGACCAACGGTGCGTGATGACTCTAGCCGATTCGTTTCGATGGGTGCCAATCGTTTCCTAAAGCCTACCCGTTCACTCGGGCCGATCCTTCGCTTGTTTGGCTGCGTTCACACGCTGCAGAAAGCTATTCAGGTCCAATCCCTGCTCCGAATTCGACTCTGTCGATCCCTGGCTGGTCGCAGCCTTTGGGGATTCTTCTGAAGCCGCAGGAGGCGTTGGCAACGATCGATTGGAATGGCCGCTCGATCCTGTTGTTGGTTGGTCGACGCGTGCTGCCGTGGCGGCCAGCCTCGCTTTGGTTCTGCGGTCAATATCGGCTCGGCTATCGGGAATCGCTGCCGCCGCTGCGTTTCCTCGTGGCTGTTCTTCTGGACCAGCGACGGGGCTGTTCCCGGAAATGCCTCGATCGGTCGAGTTGGGTGGGTTTGGCTTTCCAGGAACCACGGGGCTGGAAAGCGGCGCGGTCCTAATCGCCTGCCCCGGCCCGCCCGACGCGCCGAAGGCTCCACGAGTCCGAACGCGAGGCGCCATGGGATTCGAACCCTGAGGTTTGCTGGAAGCAGGAGTCGACTGGAGCGTCGATCGGAAGTCGGTGTTTTCCTCCGCGCGACCGGTGGCTTTGGGGCGAAGCCACTTGGGCAAGGCGATTCCCCGTTCTGGATGGGTTGCGCCATCGGCCGATCCCGTTATCT
>JBJSWM010000806.1:0-15017 GCA_046085865.1 Pirellulaceae bacterium | reverse complement strand
CGCTTGACTTGCCACTGCGACTCCTTCGCGAAGCGATGTGGCAGCACCCGCCACCCACAGCGCAGCGGCCGCGTTGGCTTCGACGATACTCCTTGGCGGCCCTTCCCTACCCTCCAGAATCTGCCGAATGATCTGCGCGCTATGATCGGGATCGGACGCAAATAGTGTTTGCGGGTCGACCGGCGTCATCCCAAAGTCGGAAGGTGTCCAACTCAAACGTTCGATCGATCGATCGGTGATCTGCCAAACTTCCGTCGGTGCCATCAGCGAGACTTCATCCAGACCATCTTCTCCCCGCACCACAATGGCTCGTTCCACCGGCAGATGCCTCAGCGCCTCCGCCATCTTCTCCGCCAAAGCCCGCTGGCCCACTCCCAGCAACTGAAAGGGAGCGCTGGCGGGATTGCAGAGGGGTCCCAGGGCGTTAAAAATCGTCGGAAACCCTAAACTGCGCCGTACTCCCGAAACCTGCTTCATCGCCGGATGCAATCGCGGCGCAAAACAGAATCCAATCCCCAACTGATCGATGCATCGACCCACCGCTTCGGCCGGAAGATCGACTTCGATCCCCAGCGCCTGCAGCACATCGGCCGACCCGGTGCTGCTGGTGATCTTGCGGTTGCCATGCTTGGCCACCGGCACTCCGCAAGCCGCCACCACCAGCGCGGTGGCGGTGGAGATATTGAACGTGCGGGAGCCATCGCCGCCGGTGCCGCAGGTATCCAGCAGTCCCGACCGATGACTGACGACGGGAACCATGTGAGCGCGCATCGCCTGCGCCGCGCCCAACAGCATCTCCCAGCTCTCCCCGACACGATGGATCTCGGTCAACCAACGACTCATCATCGCCGGATCGACCTCCCCCTCCAACATCCGCTCGATGCACCCTCGCGTCTGGTCGACCGAAAGCCTCTGGTCCCGCCCCAGTTGCTCTAACGACTGCTCAATATCCATCAATACCCTGCTTCCCATGCAGACCCTGCAGACCACTTCCTTCAACCAACGACTCCGCCTTGCCACGCACAGCCAGTATAAAAGGAGACTCCACAATCCAGCCAGCGACCTCTGGCTCACCAACCGACACAGCAACTCGTCCCCCAATCGCTCCATCCCAATCCCGTCCGCGACGAAAGAGATCGCATGCACTACCGCAAACTTGGCCGAACTCCCTGGAATGTCTCGGAAATCAGCTTTGGCGCCTGGGCGATCGGTTCTGCTTGGGGTTCAGTCGATGATCGTCAGTCGATGGCAGCGCTGCACCGCGCCATCGATCTGGGGGTCAACTTCATCGATACCGCAGATGTCTATGGCGACGGCCACAGCGAAAGGTTGATCGCCAAGCTGCGCAAGGAGCGGCCCGGGGAATCGATCGTGGTGGCGACCAAAGCTGGCCGTCGACTACCCGCTCAAACATCCGAAGGCTACACGCGCGAAAATCTCCACTCCTGGATCGATCGCAGCCTGAAAAACCTTCAAACCGATCGACTGGATCTAGTCCAGCTCCACTGCCCTCCCAACGAGGTCTACTACAAGCCAGAGGTCTTCGGCATGCTGGATGATCTCTGCCGCGAAGGCAAAATCTTGCATTACGGTGTCAGCGTCGAGAAGGTGGAGCAGGCGATCAAGGCGATCGAATACCCGAATGTCCAAAGCGTGCAGATCATCTTCAATCTCTTTCGTCAGCGACCGGCCAACCTCTTTCTGGAACTGGCAGAAAAGGCTCAGGTCGGCATCCTCGCTCGAGTCCCACTCGCCTCCGGTCTGCTGACCGGCAAGTTCCATCGCGATTCGACTTTCAGCCAGGACGATCACCGGCAATTCAATCGCCACGGCGAACAGTTCGATCGTGGAGAAACTTTTTCAGGCGTCGATTTGGAGACAGGTCTGGAGGCGGTCGAGGCGATCCGAAGCCTTCTCCCCACAGGCGTCTCGATGCCCCAACTGGCACTCCGCTGGATCCTGATGCACCCCGCCATCTCTTGCGCCATCCCAGGCGCCAAGCGACCCGATCAGGTCGACCAAAACATCTCCGCCTCCGATCTGCCACCCCTGTCCCCAACGCTCATGCAACGGCTCACGCAACTCTACCAAGACAAAATCGCCCCTTCGGTCCACCATCGCTGGTGAGCCGATTGGGGAGAGTCCCCTGCACGCATGCAAGAAACCCACTTCCCGGTTTGGGGACATCTGTCCATCCCTGAGGAAATCCAACCTGTCCATGCGCTCAGTCGATCGAAAAAAAGCGTTCAAAACCTAGCTTTTTCGCGGCAGACTAAGCCAACTTGGGGAGTTCTCCCAGCAAGGCGCCGCGCTGCGCACATGACTGCGTTTACCTGACCAGCTTCAAAGAGCCACCGATGGAAGATCGGGAACAGATCGCCTTTCTTCGCGACTACTCCGCTCACGAACCGGCGATCCGCGCCTTTGTCCGTTCGCTGATTCCTGGCAGGGACGATGTTCAGGAAGTGATGCAGGAGGTGGCGGTCGATCTCTGGAAAAAGTATTCCCAGCGCCCGGAAGGAGTCGACTTTCGACCGTGGGCGCTCCGCGTGGCGCGGATCGAAGTGCTGACCTACTACCGGAATCGCAGTCGCGATCGAATGCTCCTGGATCCGACCCTGGTGGAACTGCTTGCCGATCACGCCCACATTAAGGTCGACACCTGGGAGCGGCAGAGGGAATGGCTAGAGCGATGTCTGGAGAAACTTCATCCAGCCCATCGGGAACTGTTGAGCCGATGTTATCAGAGGAACACGACCCTGGAGGCGATCGCAGGTGAACTGGGGAAAACACCAACAGCCCTTCACAAGTCGTTGCAGCGGATCCGAGCTGCTTTGATCGACTGCACGCAGCGACTCAAGATGGGAGAGGCTTCCTGATGAACCGATGGGATGAGGAAGGAAGCGATCCGGATCAGGCATTCTGGGACGCCGTGCTGCGCTATGGTCGCGGCGAAGCGACGGCGGAAGATCTGCAGAGGATCACTCGGGCCATCCGCGAAAACTCCTCCCGTCGCGATGCGATGCTGGATGCCCTCGCCATGGATGCGATGCTTCGCGAATACCACGACTGCCACCAAGTCGACCCGACGACCTCCGTCGATCAGAAACTGCTGGCCACCTCCCCCGAAGCAACCCTCGTTCCCCGATCCTTCCAGCCAAACCCAAGCCGATCCTCCTGGCCAGGACTTGTCCCTTGGATCGCTACGGCTGCGATTCTCGCTGCCTCGCTGATCTTTGGATGGCGTTGGATTCTTCCATCCGATCCCCAACTCACCTCCCAGCGCACCGGTTCGAACGCGAACGACGCCGATGCTGCGGAGAAGCTGGATCTATTGCCATCTCCACCGCTGCAGAAGGTGTGGGTCGAAATTCTGGCCGCCACCGGCCAGCCCCCAGAGGACCTACAACCCTGGCAGCACGGCGATCGTTTCCATCTGGATCGACTCGATTGGCGTGGCGACATGGCGCAGGTCAAGCTCGATTCGGGAGTGGTGCTGACGCTGCATGGTCCCACGCGCGCCAGTTTCGAGAGCGCCATGGCGATGCGCTTGCACGAGGGCCAGATGACCGCCGAGGTGTCGCAGGATGCCCAGGGATTTCAGGTGCTCACCGAGTCGACCGAGGTGGTTGACTTTGGACAGCGGTTTGGGATGCGCACCGATTCCAGTGGCCAGACCGACGTCGTGGTGCTGGATGGTTCCCTGAAGATCCGACCCGCAAAGAAAAACTCCAACGCAAACCGACCACCGCGAAACTCCACCGGCCGATCGAACGGGAGTTCGCCAGTTCACGAACGAACCGAGCGATGGACCCAGCTGCAAAGTGGTGATGCGGTTCGCATGCAGACGCGACGGGAAGGAATGGAACGTTTGGCCAGACTGCGCGTCTCGCGGGATGCCAAGAGCTGGCAGTTGATGACGGCCGAAGCGACCGATCGCATCGCGGACGTCGATGACAATATGGAAAGAGATCAGACCCATCGTTTCTATGGCGTCGTCCCTGGAGGCATGGAAGAAGGAAGTCGGCCCTTTTCCGATCGACCTGGCGTTGTCCTCACCGCCCCCTCAGGACAACGATTCCCCGAATGCCTCGAAGGGACCGACCTCGTCAAAACATTCTGGACCGAACGCGGCAACCGCGATTTCGAGATCCGTCTGCAGCTTCGCCAGCCCTCCACCATCTACCTTCTGGTCGACCAGCGCCGCACCCAACTCGACTGGCTCCAGCGCGATTTCCGCGATTCCGGTCATCGGCTTCACCTGACACCGCTGGCGCAGTGGCGCACGATCGACAACAACTCGGACCGCCCTCCCGTCGTCTATGAAGTTTGGAGCCGCAAGGTGGAGCGGGCGGGAGTGGTGGTGCTGGGACCACCGATGCAGCGCGGGCTCAAAGGTGGCGCGCCCATGTACGGCATCGCCGTCGGTCCGCTTGATCCATTCACCCAAAAAGTCACTTCGAATCAACCTACCAAACCTCTCTTCGCCCAGTGGCCCCCGCCGCTGGCTCACCTGACGACGGAACCCCAACGATGAAAAACCAAATTGCCAAAGAATCGCTCTGCCAACAACAGGCCCCTCTGGTAGGACGCCGCCAGTGGCTGGTTCAGCATGGACTGGGAATCGGCAGCCTGGGCCTAGCCTGCCTGATGCAGACCCAGTCGGCCGGGGCTGAAGGATCCCCTGCCTCACCGCTGTCACCCAAGACGCCGCATTTTGAACCGAAGGTCAAACGGGTGGTGCACCTGTTTCTCTCTGGCGGCCCCTCGCATCTGGATCTGTTTGATCCCAAGCCAGAGCTGGTTCGCCAGGACGGCAAGCCGCATCAGGAAATGCGCGGCCTGCTCTACGGATCCCCCTTCGCCTTCACGCCATCGGGTGAAAGCGGGTTGGAGATGAGCGAACTGCTGAAGAAGACCTCGGCGCACGCCGACAAACTGTGCGTCATCCGATCGATGAAGACCGACGTCCCCGCACACCCCGTGGCCAGCCGCATGCTGAGCACCGGGCATGGGCAGCTGGCGCGGCCCTCGTTCGGTTCCTGGATCCTCTACGGTCTGGGGGCCGAGACAGAAAACCTGCCAGCGTTTGTCGTGCTGGGACGTGGCGGCAATCCACCCTCGTCCGCTTTTCTACCACCGGTCTACCAAGGCACCACACTGAGCATGGACCGAGGCGAAGTGATGGCCGACCTCCGCAACCCGGCGCTGGAGAGCAAGCAGCAGCGCAAGCAGCTAGACGCTCTGACGAAACTCAATCAGCAGTTCCAGCAGATGGCACCTCACGAGGCCGATCTGGAAGCGAGGATTCAGTCGTTCGAGCTGGCTTACCAGATGCAGTCGGCGGCGCCCGAAGCGTTCGATCTGTCGGGGGAATCCCAGTCGGCAATGGAACTCTACGGCACGCAGATGCCCCTGGCCAAGTCGCTGCTTGCAACACGACGCCTCCTGGAACGCGGGGTGCGCGTCGTGCAGGTCTTCGATGGCGGCTGGGATCATCACCAGGGGCTGGTCACTCGGATCCGAGACAAATCGGCACCTCTCGACCACGCCCTGAGCGCCTTCCTGACCGACCTCCAGAGAACTGGGCTGCTGGAAGATACGCTGGTGATTGTCGCCGGTGAATTCGGTCGCACCCCCACACGCCAAGCCGGGTCGGAAGGGGAAGGCGCCGGTCGCGATCACAACCACCGCGGCTTTTCCGTCCTGCTGGCCGGAGGCGGTATCCGTGGTGGCCATGCGCACGGATCGACCGACGACTTCGGTCGATCGGCCGAAGTCGATCCTGTCCACGTCCACGACCTCCACGCCACCATGCTTCATCTGCTGGGCTTTGATCACACGCGACTGACCTACCCATTCAACGGTCGAGATTATCGGCTGACGGATGTCTACGGCCGTGTGGTGAAAGAAATCCTTTCGTGATCGGCCTGGAACCCAAAGAAATCATTTTCCTCATGAGAAGCATCATGAAACGGACGCTGTTCTTTCTATCGCTAGGCCTTCTGTCGGTCAGTTGGTTCCCATCGGCCCGCACCACCGCTCAAGAACCACGAGGTGCCGAAGAAAAGCCGATGGAGTCGGTGGCGGCCGACGAGGCAGCGGCGGAGGCGATCGCCTTTTTCGAGGATGAGGTGCTGTCGATCCTTCAGTCTCGATGCTACGGCTGCCACAGTCACCAGTCGGGCCAAGCCAAAGGAGGCTTGGTGCTCGATTCCAAAGCTGGATGGGAACGTGGTGGCAGCTCTGGACCCGCCGTCCTGCCTAACGATTCGACCAACAGCCTGTTGATGCAGGCAGTCCTCCGCGATGACGCGGTCAGTCCGATGCCACCCGAAGATCCGATGCCCGAATCGGAGGTGGCCATCCTGCGGCGATGGATCGAGCTGGGGGCGGTCGACCCCCGCATCCCGGTCGCCGCTCTCCCTTCCCTAGATCAACTCTGGGAGAAAGCGAAAGAGCACTGGGCCTTTCAGTCGCTGCGAGGAACCCGGCCTCTGGATGGGCCTCAGGAGATCGATCAAGAAATCGATCAGCGGCTGGCCGCCGAGGGGTTGCAAAGAGCCCCGCGGGCGACTCCCGAGCAGTTGATACGGCGTGCGTCGTTCGACCTGATCGGCCTTCCGCCGTCGGTCGAGGAGATCGAGCAATTTGTGGCTCAATGGCAGAACTCTCCCGATGCCGCGATGGAAACACTGGTCGATCGCTTGCTGGCGTCTCCCCACTACGGCGAACGCTGGGCGCGGCACTGGATGGATGTGGCCCGCTACTCCGATGTCTCGGGAGGGCTCCGCAACCAAGGGCGCGACGATCGACTCCCCTTCGCCTTTGCCTACCGCGACTATCTGATCCGCGCCTTCAACAACGACAAGCCATACGACCGCTTCATCCAGGAGCAGATGGCTGCCGACTTGATGACGCTGGAGGATCCTCGCGACCTGGCGGCCACCACCTTTGTCGCCATCGGTTCCACGCAAGGCACCGAAGAGGAACGGTTGGCCGAGCGGATCGATACGGTGATGCAGACCTTTCAGGGGCTGACCGTTGGCTGCGCACGATGCCACGATCACAAATTCGATCCGATCCCGACCGAGGACTATTACGCGCTCCGCGGGGTGATGGTCAGCACCGAAGAACTGGGGACCTCCGCCCGCGCCGAACGCGTCGACAACGACCTATGCCCGATCATCGAGGAGTCGGCTAGTTCGGAGCAGCGAGCCGCTTGGAAGCAGCAGGTGGCTGATGCGGAAAAAGCGCTAGAGGACTACGAGCAGGATCTCTGGGCGCCGCAAGAAGCCAAATGGCGCGGCCAAGTCGGCAAGTACCTCGATGTCATGGCGATGACCAATGAGGAGCGAGGTGGTTTGGCGGCGCGCGACTACGTTCGCCGTCGACTCGATCTATCCGTCTTCAACGATTGGGATCAGCTGATTCGCCGCGCCACGCGCCGACACGACCCGCTCTGGCAGCCCTGGGTCGTGCTGGCTCGACTCTCCTCCGACGCCTTTGCCAAGCGAGCCCCGATCGAGATCGCCGATCTGAAAGATCATCCCAAGGGGATCAACAAACTGGTGATCGAAGCGCTGGAAGCCGATCCGCCTCAGTCGATGCGGGATGTCGCCAAGGTGTATGCAGACCTCTTTGCCCGCATCGATACGCAGTGGCAGGAACGCCTGGCGGAAGCTGCCTCCGGTAGCCAGTCGCCCCAGCCATTCCAGAACCCCGACAAGGAATCGCTTCGATCGGTCCTCTACGATCCGGGCATGCCACCGGTGCGAGCCGACCGGAAGCTGCGGGATGCTTTCGGCAACAACGGAGACAAGAAGCGAAACGAACTGGCCGCGAAAGTGCGCCAACTCAAGTACCACGATCCCATGGCCCCCGTCCGCGCCATGGGACTTCGAGAGGCGAGCAAGATTCAGGACTCTCCGGTGTTTGTTCGGGGCGAGCCGCAGCAGGCGGGCGACCCGGTTCCGCGCCGCTATGTGTCGGTGCTGACTGGGAGGAATCCGGCCCCCTTCACCGATGGATCGGGCCGCAAGCAGTGGGCCGAGGCGATCGTGCACCCCGACAACCCACTGACGGCGCGCGTGCTGGTCAATCGCCTGTGGCTGCACCACTTCGGCAAAGGCCTAGTCCAGGCCTCCGGCGACTTCGGACTCCAGACCCCCCAACCAATCCACCAACCCCTGCTCGATCGACTCAGCGCCACCCTCCAGGCGGAAGGTTGGTCGATCAAGAAGCTGCATCGCATCATCCTGCTGTCGCAAACGTGGCAGCAGTCGAGCGTCGAGCATCCGCAGTTTGCGTTGGCTCAGGAAAAAGATCCTGAAAACCGATGGCTGTGGCGCCAGCAAACGCAACGACTGGAGTTTGAGCCGTTGCGCGACCGCATCCTGAGCGCATCGGGACGTCTGGATCGGACTGTTTTTGGGCGCAGCGAGCCGTTATTGAGCCAAGCGGATTCGACTCGGCGCACCCTCTATGCCACCATCGACCGCACCGCGACTCCTGTGATCCTCTCCAACTTCGATGTCCCCAATCCCAGTCTCACTCAAGGGGAACGATTCGTCTCGACCATCTCGCCGCAAGCGCTCTTCCTGATGAACAACCCCTTCGTGCTGACCAATGTGCGAGCGATCGCTGAGGGGATGAAGCAAGTCGATCTGCAAGACGATTCGCAGCGGATGGAATGGGTTTTTCGGAAAGTCCTGCAGCGATCGCCCACCCCTGAGGAAATCGATGCGCTAAAGACTCTTCTGGAACCGACACCCCACCAGATCGAGGCCGATCGGATGAAAAAAGAAATCGCCGATCTGGAGGCCGATACGCTACAGTCCGATCCGAAGACCAAGCGAACACGCAAGCAGCAGGCCCAGCAGCGACGCAAGATGCTGGCGCAACTGGAAGCCAAAAGAAAAAATGCCGCACGCACCCAGCCGATGAGCGGATGGGAGCAGGTGATCCACGCGCTAATGATGACTCATGAGTTCTGCTACGTGTTGTGATCGGTTGCTCCAGGTTACTCCAGGGCGTACCATCGATCGACAACGCCAGGTTCCTTCCTCTCTCTCTCGCTCCAGGAGTTCTCTCATGGTTTCCATGGCTGGTTTTCGCAACTTGGTGGCGGTCCTTTCGATTGGCGTTGCGCTCGGCGGTCCGGCGTTTTCTCAAGGGACTAAAGCTCCCGGAGGACGCGCGGCGGCCGATCCTGCCAAGGGGATGATCGAGATGTTCACCAAGAATCTTGGCCCCGCTGCGTTGACTCAGGAGCAGTCGTCGAAGATCGATGCCATCTTTGGCAAGGCGGCTCGCGAAGCCGTCGCCAAACGGCAGGAAGCGGGGCTGACACCCAAGGTCCTGCGCGACCGACAACAGGCTCGCAAGAAAGCAACCGATGAAGGAAAGAAAGGGAAGGAACTTGCGTCCGCTATCGACGCCGCCGTGCCGCTGACCGACAGCCAGAAGAAAGTCCTCGAAGAAACCGACCTTCAGCTAGCCAAGGCACGCTATGAGTTCGGCAAATTGCTCTCGGCCGATCAGATCGCCAAGCTGCAGGATCCGTTCAAGAAGAATTTGACAACCGAGCCGAAGGAAAAGAAAGGTCGTCCAGGCAAGTGACGCAGCCTTGCTCTTTGAACCCCAAGCCGCTTAGATGCTGGCTCAATTCCTGGCTGGCCACATTCCTTCTGGGCATCGTGGCAGCCAACCGTCTTGCGATCGGTCAAAGTCCCGAGTCGATTGACGACCAAGTGCGACTGCATCAACTGCAGTGGATCGGCACCCACAACTCCTATCACATCGCACCCCATCCCCGCCTGGAAAAATGGATCGCTCTGGCTGGTAAGTCGATCCTCGAAGGAATCCAGTACACGCACCGGCCGCTGCAGGAACAGCTGAGCAAGCTTCAGGTAAGACAACTGGAACTGGACGTCTACGCCGATCCCGAAGGGGGACTTTTCAGCAAGCCGATCGGGGCCGCCATGGCGGGTGATTCCAGCGATGCAGGCGAACTGAATCCCAATCCGGATGGCGCGTTGGACCAGCCTGGATTTAAGATCCTCCATGCCCCAGGCTTTGACTACCTGACGCGTGTTGCGACGCTGAGCGATGCGTTCGAGCAGATCCGGGAGTGGTCCGATCGATCGCCCGGTCACTTGCCGGTGCTGGTGATGATCGAACTGAAGGAATCTTCCCCGGCATCGGCCGGCGTTTCGCTGGTGAAATTCGATCGCCAGATTCTTCAACAGCTGGATGCCCTGATCCACGCATCGTTCCCTAGGCAGCAACTGCTGCTACCGGTCGATCTGAAGCCGGAGGGTGTGGAGACGATCCGCGATGCGGTGCTCCAACAGGGCTGGCCGACACTGGCTCAGGCGCGCGGCAAGCTAATCTTTGCGCTCGACAACGAGGGGCCTTGGGTTGATCGGTACCTGGATGCCCAGGAAGGTGATCGACAGAAAGCCACCCTGTTCGTCTCGGTGGAACCGACCCATCCGATGGCTGCTTGGATGAAACGGAACGATCCGGTGGGGCAGTTCGAAGAGATCCAGTCGCTGGTTCGCAGGAACTTCATGGTGCGAACCCGAGCCGATGCCGATACCCGCCAGGCTCGATCTGGCGATACCTCCCGGCGCGATTCCGCCTGGGCCAGCGGCGCGCAGTGGATCAGCACCGATTTTCCCGAACCCGATCCGCGCTGGCCCGACTACTCGGTCGCTTGGCCAGATCGCCAAGTCGCTCGCTGGAATCCGCTCCATCCACTCGATCATCCTTCACCCATTCGATGGGAGCCGAGGATCGAATGGTCCGGGACCAACAAAGAGGCAGCCGAGAGCGTGGGACGCTGAATCGCTCCCCACGACCCTGAAGCGATCATCGGATCGTATCGGAAGGACGATCGGTCATCCGCGCCGACCGAGCCGGCTGGTCCCAGGTGCTGGCTGGCCGCACTGCCGATGCGTCGGGGTGGATCACCGGCCACTGGAAATAGCCCGCCAATTCCGACTGACGCTGGAAAAGCATCGCCGAACGCGCCCAGATCGAACGATCGGAAGAAGAAGATGCCATGGCTTCGGCTCCCTGGAGATCGTTTGGAGGAAGCGTGCTGCTGGCGATCCAACCGATCATCTGAGGCAGCGGCTGATGGGGCTGCTGCGCTTCCATCAACACCGTCTGATCGCCCGCCGTCAGCCACGCCATGCCAACCCCAGCGAGATGTTTTTCTGGAGGCGGCACCTGGCCGCGTATTCGGCTGATGCCATCCCGCACCTCAAATGCCACCTGCAGTTGGTCGTAGCCGACCCATTCCGGCGCTTCCTTCAGCGTGTCGTAAGCCCGAGTCTCCATCCAACGGCAGGCCTGCAGAAGGAGGTCGCGTCGGATGTGCCCACTCGCTTCCCCTCGCAGCGTACCTGCCGCCTCTTTCCATCCTCCATTCTCCCATTCCCCTTGATCCAGAATCAGCGTCGCCGATCCATCACAGCAGGAAAGTTTGCCAGGAAGGAGCGCATCGATCGGAAGCGCCGCGAAGGTGCCGCGAGGCGTCCAGCGCACCAG
This sequence comes from Pirellulaceae bacterium, assembly GCA_046085865.1. Taxonomy (GTDB): domain Bacteria; phylum Planctomycetota; class Planctomycetia; order Pirellulales; family Pirellulaceae; genus JBEISR01. The sequence goes on along the minus strand of JBJSWM010000806.1, from coordinate 3,458 downwards.
ATCGTCCGACCACTCCAGCTCCATGCCTCCCTGGAATGTCGCTGTCGGCGGGGTCTTAGGCAAGTCGGAATGAAGTGACGTGAGCCAATCCAGCGGCAGGGGATGCGAAGCGGAGTCGATGGCAAGGCGACTGGAAGGAGGCGTGCCGGTGTGCTGTCGAATCCAACCCAGCGATACGGGGGAACGATCCTCCAGCGACAGCCGCCACTGGGCTTCTGCCTGAAATACCTCCTGCCCCAGGTCCAAGGTCATTTCCAAGCGATGCCAGGGCCACGGCTTTCCAGCGTCGACCCAGTCCAAGCGTTCGCACTCGAGGATCACCCGCTGGGGTATGCCCTGCACGCTTTGCGCCACACGCTCCTGAATCGATCGCCACAATCCAGGCCACTGCGATCGCTCGATCGCGCCCACGGCGATCCGGACGCGCCATCCCTCCGGATCCTGGTGGCACTCGATCCAGTCAAATCGCGCCGCCTGCTGCCGCGTCTCCGGATGGCTTAGCGCCACCCCCTCCCATCGCTTGACCCCGGGCCGGGGAGTCGATTGGTCTGCGACCGTAACCTGCAGACCCAACCACCGTTCCAAATGCTCTTCCACCCTCGCCATGCGGGCCGCATGCTGCCAAGGTGACTGCTGCCATCCGATCCAGACCAAATGCAACAGGGTCGGCAAAAGGACCCAATAGACGAACAATCCCCGCGCCACACGACGCTGAGTTCGCTCTGAAAAATACCGGCGCAGCCGCAAGGGGCGAGGTAGCATCCGTGCCGCTCGAATTTAGGTCACAAAAACCGTCGGAAAAAAAGTGCCGCCTCCTCCCCTGGAAGCGACAGGAATTCGATGGGACAGTAGGTCATTGGACCGCCGATCGGTAGATCGGTTTTCCGAATTTCGACAAACTGAGCAAGCAAGGAAGACTGGGTAGATCATGAACGCTCGCACCCTGGTGGTCATACCGGCTCGCCTTGCCTCGACCCGACTCCCCGAAAAGCTGTTGCTGCGGGAAACGGGGAAAAGCGTTCTGGAGCACACCTACGAGTCGGCCAGGAGGGCAGAGATTCCCTCGGCCGTCTGGGTCGCGACCGACCATCCTCGGATCTCTGAGGAGGTGGCCAGGTTCGGTGGGGTGGCCAAGATGACCAGTCCCCAGGCGGCCAGTGGCACCGACCGACTGGCGGAGTTGGCTGGCCTGCATCCGGAGTACGATCTTTGGATCAACGTGCAGGGGGATGAACCGGAAATCGCTCCCGCGTCGATCGACCGGGTTGCGCGGCTGCTGGTCGAACATCCCCAAGCCTCGGTGGCCACCCTGGCGACGCCGATTCGCCGGGAATCGGATTACCGCGATCCCAGTTGTGTCAAGGTGGTGCGCAATCTCCACGGAGAGGCGCTCTATTTCAGCCGCAGCCCCATCCCCTGGGATCGCGATCGCCTCCTGGTCTGGCCTCCACCTGAGGATAGCCCGCCACTGTGCCTGCAGCACCTTGGGATCTACGCCTACAAACGCGATTTTCTGCTCCAACTCCATCAGCTTCCGCCAAGTCGCCTGGAATCGACCGAGAAGCTAGAACAGCTGCGGTTTCTGGAAGCGGGCCACCGCATCGTGGTCGATGTCATCGACCAAGCTCCTCGCGGGATCGACACGCGCGACGATTACGAGGCCTTTCTCAGTCGGCATCGCAACGGTTAGAATCGCGTTTTCCGATCGAGCGCCAGGAAGAGAAAGTACAGGATCATGGCGAAGCATCTGTTTGTGACCGGCGGGGTAGTCAGTTCGATCGGAAAGGGGCTCACCAGCGCCTCGATCGGCATGCTTCTGGAAGCGCGTGGCCTGCGCGTGCGGATGCAGAAACTGGATCCCTACATCAATGTCGATCCGGGGACGATGAGCCCCTATCAGCACGGGGAAGTCTATGTGCTGGACGATGGCAGCGAGACCGACCTCGATCTAGGACACTACGAACGTTTCACCAACAGCCCCCTGACTCGGCATTCCAACTACACCACCGGCCAGATCTACCTTTCGGTGATCGAAAAAGAACGCTCGGGCGATTTCCTCGGCAAGACCGTCCAGGTCATCCCCCACATCACCAACGAGATCAAGGAAGCGATCGATCGGGTGGCCGAGGCGGACACTGACATCGTCATCACCGAAATCGGTGGCACGGTAGGGGACATTGAAAGCCTTCCATTCCTCGAAGCGATCCGCCAGTACGCTCAGGATGTCGGCAAGGAGAACTGCCTGTTCATCCACCTGACGCTGGTCCCCTACCTGAAGGCGGCGGCTGAACTGAAGACCAAACCGACTCAGCATTCGGTCGGCCAGCTGCGCCAGATCGGCATCCAGCCGGACATCCTGATCTGCCGCTGCGAGCAATCGATATCCGAAGAGGAACGGCAGAAGATCTCGCTCTTCTGCAATCTGCCGCTGGATGCGGTCATCGAAGAAAAGGACAAAGACTTCTCGATCTACGAGGTGCCGCTAAGCCTTCGGGAACGAAGATTGGATGAACTGATTCTCAAACGCCTGAATCTGGTCGTCCCGCCGATCAACCTGGAACCCTGGCAGAAGATCCTGCATGCCCAACGCAACCCGCAGCACGAAATCAGCATCGCGGTGGTTGGCAAATACGCCGAACACAAAGATGCCTACAAGTCGATCTACGAATCGCTGGACCACGGCGGCATCGAATGCCGCGCTCAGGTGCGCATCAGCGGCATTCTCAGCAGCGACATCGAGGAAGAGGGAGCTGAACGTCTACTGGCTGGCTATGACGGGATCCTCGTTCCGGGTGGCTTTGGCGAACGGGGTGTTGAAGGAAAAGTGCAGGCCATCCGCTTCGCTCGCGAACGGCAGGTGCCGTTCTTCGGAATCTGCCTGGGAATGCAATGCGCGGTGATCGAATTCGCGCGGAATGTCATTGGCCTAGAAAAGGCTCACTCCACCGAATTCGATAAGGACACCAAGCACCCGGTCATCTGCCTTCTCAATGAACAGCGACAGATCACCCAGATGGGAGGCACCATGCGCCGGGGCACTCAGCCTGCCCAGTTGCTGGACGGATCCCTGGCAGCCCAGGCCTACCGCACCCAGAACATCACCGAACGCCATCGGCACCGCTACGAGTTCAACAACGACTACCGGGAAAAGTTTCTCGAGTCAGGGATGATCTTCTCTGGACTCCATCCGGAACGGCAACTGGTCGAAATCATCGAATTGACCAACCACCCCTGGTTCGTCGCCGTGCAGTTCCATCCGGAGTTCAAGAGCAAGCCAACTTCGGCTCATCCACTCTTCGCCGCCTTCATCAAAGCGGCTGTCCAGCGACGGGAACGACGGTCGGGCGATCCAGCCCCAACCAACTCCTGATCGCCGACCGGTTTCGCCACCCGGATAGCTCCCCCATCCGCATGCCGAAGCAGGCGGCGGATGGGGCACGGCGATTTCCTGCCGATGG
>JBJSWM010000805.1:0-4546 GCA_046085865.1 Pirellulaceae bacterium | reverse complement strand
TGCGCCGCTGAAGAGGAAAAAGCCACGGGAGTCGGCTGCAATTACCGGCAAGATCCTGCCAGGGCCCGGCAGGTCATCCAGCCGCTCCCAACCGCTTCCCGGCTTCTCCGGCCTCCATCGCCAAAGCTCTCCCGACGCCTTGGTCGCCATCGGATCCTCTGTTCCACCTACCAAGTAAATGGCATCACCAACAGCACAACCCGCAGCGTATGCCAGCGGCCGGGGCAGCCCAACCACTGGCTGGGCAATCGAGGACCAAGTCCAATCCCCACTCAACTTTCGCCCGTCCAATTTCCAAGCTGTCGATCGATGCCGATCCGCATCACAGCCACCCAACCACAACCAATCGCCCCGCCAAGGAATGGAAACGCCATAGGCCAAAGGCTGGTCGAGCGTGCGGTGCATTTGCCACTGGCCACTGCTTAGATCCAAACACCAAAGGCGATCGGTCCATACCTTCTTCCCTCCCTCCCATGGCATGCCGTCAGGAAAATTCGCTCCCCCTCCCACCAACAATCGCTCGCCAAAAAGCCCAACAAAGGGCCCCGCCACTCCCAGCGGATCTGGCAGATCAGGCAACCGCTGCCAAGATCGTACCGTAGGGTTTTGCCTGGCGGTTACAGCGCGAGGCAGCGACAACAAGCAACCAGCACCAAGCCCCCATCGGATCATCTGTCTTCGCGAGCCATCCGCATGCACTTCCAAAGCACCTCGGTACGATTCCAATTCGAGCCAAAGAGTTTTTCGGAGACGCCATTCCGAGTCATTTCTGCATTCGGCTTCGACTCGCCCCTTGCATCCGAAACCCGAACTATCTGCCGGAACCCCACTCCGGCTCACCCACTAGCGCCGCAATGCCGCCAGCGCCTCATCCATCAATCCTTGCACCGATGGAGCGTCCGGTGCTTCGGCAATCAGCCGCACAATCGGCTCCGTGTTGCTGGCCCGCAGCAATATCCATCGATTCTTCCACGCCAGCCTCACACCGTCTGTCTCCGTCAATGAGTCCGGCTGTAGACGCTCCTTCAAGCGTTCGATCGAGTCAGAGAGTTCCTCCGCAGTCATCGTCGTCTTGGATTTGATCATCTGCGACTGAGGAAAGTCGTTGAGCAGGTTGGAAAGCTGGCGATTCTCGGCGGCAAGCAGATCCAACACCATCGCGATTCCAAGAAAACTATCGCGAGTCCAACCGATACGAGGATCGATCGGTCCACCATTCCCCTCGCCTCCGAACACGGCATGACTCCGCCGAATCAAGTCGACGACATGAGCTTCTCCGACCGAACTGCGAAGGCACTGGACGCCATATCCCGCCGCAATGGCTTCATTGACACTGCTGCTCGCTCCGTTGATCACCACGGTGCCTGGCTGCTGGCTGAGCCGCCGCGCGATGCAAAGACTCAGTGTCCATTCCTCTCCGATGTAACGCCCCCGCTCGTCCAAAATCGCCAAGCGATCGGCATCGGGATCCTGGACGAAACCGATGTCATACGCAGCCCTCTCCATGTCGGCGGAGACCTCTCGCAAGTTCTCCGCCAGCGGCTCGGGCGGATGCTCGAACTCACCATCTGGCTGGTCCCCGAGCACCGTCACGCGACACCCCAGCGATTCCAGCAACCGCCGACCAAGCCGACTTCCGGCACCATGGTTGCTATCGAGCAAAACGGAAAAGGCTCGTTGTCGAATGGCAGCCACGTCAACAATCTTCAAAAGCGACTCCAGATGGGCATCGTGCGGATCTTCGATTATCTCCACGCGTCCCAGTCGATCGTAGGGAACCCAGGCCGTCTTCCGGCGCTGATACGCTTCCTTGACCGCGGCTCCTTCGCTTGCTGGAATGACGCGTCCTTCGGCGTTGAAGAGCTTGATTCCGTTGTACTCGGATGGATTATGACTGGCCGATATCTGAATCCCCCCCACCGCCTTCCAGTGCCGAATAGCCACCCCAACCGTAGGAGTCGCCGTCACGTCGCAGTCGAGAACCAATCGACCACTGGCAACCAGCGCGGCCTTCACTGCATCGCTGAGATACCTCCCACTGGCTCGACCATCGCGGGCCACCACCACGGCGCCCTCCGGCAACTGACTGGCGTACGCGGCGACATAATCGACAGCCACCGCAGGATGAAGCGATTGACCCACGATCCCTCGAAGACCGCTGACACTGATGATCAAAGAAGACATGTCCGGACCACCACTTCCAAAAAGTTAACAAGTATCGATGGCGTGGCACGGGGGCTCGCAGCATGTGCCAAAGAAGACAAGGGAATTCATCTTACTTCACCGACTCCGGTAGGCCATGCTCGACGAATCCGATTTCGCCTGTGTCTCTCCCGCAAAAGAATGGCGGCGCCGTCCTGAAAATTGTGGCCTTCTGGGCAATCTGCTGCCCTTGGCGTAAACTCATTTGCCTGAACGCATCCTGCATTGCCTCGTCCAAAAAAGGGCTGTTCCACTATGACTTCCTCAGCTCCTTCGGGGTCCACGGCTCCTTCCGACGACTCGATCTCCAACTGGCTGAAAATCGCGGAATTGGCCTGCCTGGAAAAGAAGATCACTGAGGGTGCCTTGGAGAATATTCGACAGTGGCTGATCCAGCCGCGCTACCAGGTTTACCGAACGATCCTTGGGCAGCATCTGGAAGGTGGCCGATGGAAAGAACTGGATGATGCGTTTTGGACCATGATTCCATTTGGAACCGGCGGCCGCCGCGGTCGCATGTACCCGATCGGATCCAACGCCATCAATGATCGAACCATCGGTGAGAGCGCTCAAGGACTCGCCGAATATGTCCTTGAAAAAGTTTCCGAACGTCCGCTCCGATGTGCAATCGCGTACGACACCAGGCATCGATCGAGACATTTTGCGGAACTGTGCGCGTCGATCCTGGTGGCCAACGGATTTCAGGTCTACTTCCTCGACGACTACCGTGCTACCCCACAGTTGTCTCAGGCAGTCCGAATGTTCCGATGCCATTGCGGCATCATGGTAACCGCCAGCCACAATCCTCCCAGCGACAATGCAGTCAAGGTCTACTGGTCGACAGGTGGACAGATCGTCCCGCCCGACGATGCGGCCATCATCGATCGCGTGATGCAGGTGGATGAAATCCAATCGGTCGATTTCTCCCAGGCCTGTGCTGATGGGAAAGTGATGATGGTGACCGAGCAGGTGGATGCCGCTTATCTAAAGGCCGCCGGCGAGTTCGCTTTTACTGGCTCTCGCAATCTGAAACTCCTGTACTCACCTCTCCATGGCGTCGGATCGTTCGCCGTGCCTCCGTTGCTGCGACAAGCCGGTTTCGAGCAATTCGAGGTGTTCGGCCCGCACGCAGAACCCAATGGAGACTTCCCCAACGTCCCGGGACATGTCAGCAATCCTGAAAACCCCCCGGTCTTCGAAGCGATGATCGCACAGGCGCAGCATCAGGGACACCGTCTGATTCTCGCAACCGATCCGGATTGCGATCGCATGGGCTGTGCCGCCCCGGAGACGATGGATACCGCGGGCCCATGGCGCATTTTTAACGGCAACGAAATCGGCGCCCTGCTGGCAGATTTTATGCTGCGAAAGTTTCAAGAACTTGGAAAACTGACTCGCAGTTCGTACGTCATCAAAACGCTAGTGACCACCGACCTGACACGAAAGATCGCCGAAGCCTACCACGCACGCTGCGAAGGCAACATCCACGTCGGCTTCAAATGGATCGCTCAACTGATCGATGCCCATGGCCCCGATGCCTTCGTCTTCGGCACCGAAGAATCTCATGGCTACTTGGTTGGGCAGTACGCGCGGGATAAAGATGGAGCCGTCGCTTGCCTGCTGATGGCTCAACTGGCAGCAGACCTTGCAGCCCACGGTCGATCGCTCTGCGATCAACTCGATGCACTCCATCGACAGCACGGAGTTCACCTGGAAGACCTCCTAAATGTCCAGATGGAAGGGAGCGAAGGGATGGCGCTGATGAAGAAGGTGATGGCTGCCTTCCGCGCCTCCCCTCCCATGCAACTTGGCGACTCCCCAGTCCTTGAGATGAAGGATTACCAATCGCTCCAAACTCTGAATCTCGCCAGCCGCCAATCCCAATCGCTTGACGCACCCAAGTCGAATATGGTGATGCTCGATCTGGGGGGCTCCGGAAACGCGGTGGCCGTCCGGCCAAGCGGCACTGAGCCCAAGGTGAAGTTTTATTTCTTCGGGGTTCTTCCCCCTTCCAATGCCGATCTAGCCAGCAACCGCCAACAACTCAGGAACCGCATCGATTCCTGGAAGCAGTCGCTGAAGGACTACATTCAGCAGGTGATTCAGGGGTAAGCTTTGAGTTTCTCTCCGTAGTTGCGTCGGATGTGTGCAGCGGTCGTTCAGTCATCCACTGTCTGGCGACGGTGGCTACGAAAAGGTCCTGCGCGAACGCAGGTAGCCACCGCGGCCACGCGGTGGATCGTAGCACGCGCAACCAACGTCCTTTTCCACCGTCTGGCGACGGTGGCTACGAAGACAAGGGATCGTACTGGCGCGCAACCAACGTCCTATTCCACCGTCTGGC
>JBJSWM010000804.1:0-3732 GCA_046085865.1 Pirellulaceae bacterium | reverse complement strand
CTTCCGTTTTGGTTCCTGGTCCAGACGGGAAAGCGACCATTGGAATCGGATCCCAATCAGCCCCAGCCGGATCTCCAATCGGATCTCCAATCGGATATCCAATCGGATCCCCTGCTGGCGCGTCGATGTTTCGCCTGGATGCGACTCCCTCTTCCCCTGCGGCGGATGGACCCAAAGTGTTCGCACCGACGGAAAGGACTCCAGAAGGACGTTTTGTCTTCAAGGAGATGGTGGAGTTTGCACCCGCCAACGATAGCCAGCGGATTCCAGGTGCAGGCGCTGCCGCGACTCCCTGGTCGACGCCCGGCACCGCTTCGTCGACGCCCAGTTCTGAGGGAGCGAAGGGAGTTGCCAACCGACCCAGTTCACGGGTCCTTTCCGATCGCGCTTACCATGTGGCCTCACGCGCCTTTGAAGTCGACTATGATCTTCGCGCCCATGCGGCCGTTGGTGTTGCCACGGTGGAATTGTGGGGGACGCTGGATCAAGGTGCGACGTGGGAGAAATGGGGAGAGGACCCCGACAAGAAGAGCCCGATGGAGATCAGTGTTCTGGAGGAAGGACTGTTTGGATTCCGAATGGTCGTGGTCGGTGGGCATGGTCTGGCGACGCGACGCCCGGCCCCTGGCGATTCGGCCGATGTCTGGATCCAGGTGGATACCACTCGGCCAACGGTCCGCTTCTTGGCAGCGCAATTTGGCACCGGCGACGAAACGGGAGCCTTGGTGTTGCGATACCAGGCCGAGGACGACTATCTCGCCGATCGCCCGATCAAGATTCTCATGGGACCCACCTCCGAAGGGCCTTGGGTGACGGTGTCTGCCGATCAGCCGGTACGGGATTCTTTTCTCCTTCGCGGCGATCCGTCGATGCCCCCCAGTGTCTACCTTCGCATTGAGGCGGTCGATCGCGCCGGCAATGTGGGAGGGCACACTCTGGACGCTCCTGTCGATCTCGAGGGCTTGGTGCCTCAAGGCAGGATTCAGGGAGTCCGCGCCATCGCGCCACCTGCATCAAGTCCTTAATTCGGCTTGCCCGAAGTCTCCTTCGCCGATTCGCTGTTAGTTTCTTGGTTCGTCCTCGCTGACCGAAGACGAACCCTCGCAGGCTTTCGATTGCAGCTTCACAGACCTCCATTGGTCGATCGCTATACTGATGAAGTAGTTGGTTGCTAGAACCATCCCTTCGTCTTCGATCGGTAACCGTCGGCCATGCTGCACTCCCAGAATAGGTTTAGGACTTCCCTTCTCTGGCCCTTTGTCGCCCTATTGCTTGCGGTGGAGGGACAGACTCAGGTCAGTCGTTCCCTTTTCGCTCAAGAGCCTTCTGGGCTGGCTGGCCAATCGGCGGACGTGAAGATCCTGCCGGATGCCACCGAAGGTCAGCCGACACCTGTTTCTGTGCCACGCAGCAAGCTGCAAGTGCAGAAGGACCTTGTCTTTCATGAGGTGGCGGACGAGGAAGTGGCAGCTGACTTTTACCGGCCAGCCGGTGACAGGGTGGTACCGCTGGTGGTGATGATCCATGGAGGAGGTTGGATCTCGGGCGACAAGTGGAATGTGATCGATCATGCCAAAGAGTTGGCACGAAATGGGATGGCGGTCCTGGCGATCAATTACCGACTTGCTCCCGACCATCGCTATCCCGCGCAACTGGAAGACTGCCGCAAGGCGCTAGCCTGGGCCGCTCAGCGAGCCGACGAATGGTCGGTTGATTGCCAGCGGGTGGGGCTGTGGGGGTATTCTGCCGGTGGCCAACTGGCGTCGATGCTTGCCACGGATGCTCCCGAGACGCATCCAGTGAAGATCCGCTGCTTGGTTGCCGGTGGGGCTCCCAACGATTTGACTTACATCCCCGAGCAAAGCAAGGTACTTGCGATGGTCTTTGGTGGATCGCGGAAAGAGTTGCCGGAGGTCTACCAGAATGCTTCACCGATTTTTCGGCTGAATGCCCAGTGCCCACCGGCCATGTTGTTTCATGGTACGAAAGATCTATTGGTCCCGTACGATACGTCGGTTCGATTCCAGGAGCGGGCCAAGGAAGTTGGGGTGGAATGCCAATTGATTCCGATCGAGGGGCAAGGGCACTTGGTCACCTTTCTCCATCCGAAAGGCCGAAGCTCTGCGATCGAATTCTTGTCGAAGTATCTGAAGGCCGAGCCGCTGCCATGATGCATTGCATGGGTTCCGGTATCCATGCATTCTTTCTCCATCGTATTCGTACTCAGTGCACCGGTACTCGTGCTTGTACTCGTTCTCTCACTCAGTCAAGCGGTACTCGTGCTCCTGCTGGAAAGGACTTTGATGAACGAAACCGTCTTCGAACATGGAAGACCTAGAGCGCGATCGAATTTCGATTGAAGACGTTGGTTTTTCTCGTCGCCTTGCACACCTTGGGTGTGCTCTTACCGCCCTGATCGGCGCGGTGCCTGAATCATGGCGAAAGATCGGCTTACACGGCAATCGCAGAGGCTCATGGGCCCTCCCCTCGCGTTCCTCGCGATCCTCCCGGGGGGAGGGTAAAGACAATTTCGAGCCGTCGTCCCTTGTGATTCGCTCGCAATCCGGAATCGATGGGCGGTTGCCGGTGGTGCAAAGATTTTAGGCAAGGCGGGCGGGGACGATTCGTTGTTCGTGATCCAGCAGCCAGCGCTTGGTGGGAATCCCGTCGCCTCCCGAGTAACCGGTCAGAGCACCTTTCGCACCGACCACGCGATGGCATGGTATGACCAGTGGGATCGGGTTGGTCGCCATGGCTCTTCCAGCCGCTCGAGCTGCCTTCGGGTAGCCTGCGTGCGTTGCTAGCTGCTGATAAGTCCATTGGCTTCCCGGCTGGATGTGAAAGCAGGCGCGGCGGATCGCCGTTTGAAACGGCGTCCATGCGGTCGGATCGAGTTCATCCCACGGGATGCCGAAATCTCCTGACGCAAAGAAGCGATCGATCGCCTTGTGCCACGTCTTTTCGCTGGCACGGCATGGTTGCAGTTGGGTGACAGCGATCGCTTCGGGGGACAAGGGGCGAAGGAGGCGCACTTGTGCCAACCCCCGGGTGGACCAGGCGCCCGCGATCAACCAGTCTCCATACTTCGCGTGGTTCCAGAAAAGCGCTTGAGCCGATTGGCGAGGAGTTGGCATCTGGAGATCCCTCCGCGATGGGAGATGGCCCTGCGTGAACACCGTTGCAGCGAGGCCGGAGCCTTTGTCTGTCACTTTGACAGTTTTTTCACCGATGACTAGACTTGTGGACCGGTTGGCGACAGATTCGAAAGAGGAAGTCATCAACGGAAGAGCAATTCAGGACAGGGGATTTGGCCGGTTTCTGGCAGGAACCCGAGCGTGGATTGCGATGGTCTGGGATTTTCATCGGCTCGCGATCCGCATCGGAGTTTCGATGTTTCTACAGGCTTAGATCCGATCTGACGGCGGTTGCCAAGCCGATCCCAACATAACGCCTGCAGCTGTTGACCCCACGGGTTGAGAGCATGATGGATACGAGCCTAGAAAGCGATTGTTCATGACCGACTATGCCGAGTTGGCGGATGACTTTTACATCAACATGCAGTTGCAGACGGCTCTCGACCTTCCCCAACAGCGCGACGCGGCGACCCATTTCTTTGAGCAGGTGCAGCGGCGCTATCCGAAGATGCGCACGTTGGTGACTCGAGAAAAGGAAACCTTTCTGGAGGAAGATAAGGAGCTTCGGTCGTATCGTTGGGTCAGCCTTGACGCCAGA
>JBJSWM010000803.1:0-1035 GCA_046085865.1 Pirellulaceae bacterium | reverse complement strand
CCGCATGTTGGCGGTGCGAAAGATTCGGCGACGACCCCTGCGGTACAAGACAAATCAGCCGATCCATCTGCCAGAGCGAATCGATGGCAATGGGATCAGATGAAATCCGAGGGGAATGATGGCGTCGCGGACTTGATCGCGCCACTTCCCACTTTGAATCACCCAGAACTCCTCAAGAGTTATAGGTACCCGCCATCGACCATAGACGATCAATTGCCTCTCGGCAGTCACAAGCTGCAGTCACAGAGCCGATCCGAGCTTGCGACTGAATTGTCAACCACAGGCGTTGTGGCCAGTTTCCCCAGGGGCGCAAGCATGGTGCCGGCGGCGATGAGCCGAGAGATTTTCGAGGAGTACTTTCGGAACAACTATCTGCGTTTTAGCCGCAAAGTCGTGCGAGCCAGTTTGGTGAGAAGCGTAGAAAGACCACCTAAAGTAAGCAAGACAGGTCGCTCGCGCGGCTTTCGATAAGCGACGGTGGTTGTCTTCGCCTTATCACTCATGAAGCGATGGCAGTAGGGTTGATTGTTTCTTAACGGTCTCCCCTTTTGCTGACTTTCCAGGTTGACCAAATGCAGGCTGGTGGGAGGAATCGCTGGCCGTGGTTAGAGCTTCGATGGTCAACGATGTGTCGACCTAAAGTCCGGTCGATTCAATTCTCGAGGTTGGTCCGCCATCGGCCACAATTTGATGGCTCTTGCCCCATCTGGCAAGCTTGGCAGGGAGGCACAGTCATTGTCGGATGTGTCCCTCGCCGGTGACGATGAACTTGGTCGTTGTCAATTCCTTTAGTCCACACGGACCGCGAGCATGGAACTTGTCGGTGCTGATTCCAATCTCGGCTCCCAATCCAAGTTCCCCACCATCGTTAAAACGAGTGCTTGCGTTGATCATGACGGCGGCAGAATCGACTTCCTGAGCGAACTTTCGAGAGGCAGCTAGGCAAGACGTGACGATCGCATCGGTGTGGTGCGAACCGTACTGATTGATATGAGCGATCGCTTCTTCGATCGAAGCCACCGTGCGGATACTGAT
>JBJSWM010000802.1:0-3575 GCA_046085865.1 Pirellulaceae bacterium | reverse complement strand
TATGTGGCCGCACAGCAACCGACTGGCGACCCAAGAATGCTCAATCCTTTTTCCGCCAGCACCATGAGGTCCGCCGGATGAACCCGCACGGCTTTCTTCGCGCCACCGCCGCCAGCGCACCGACCACCGTTGCCGACCCCGATGCCAATCGCTCCGCCATCCTCTCGATGCTCGATCGCTTCCAAGGCAGCGACATCGTCGTCTTCCAGGAACTGTCGCTAACGGGCTACACCTGCGGCGACCTCTTCCATCAGCCCACACTGCTCGATCGATCGCTCGATAACCTTCGCTGGCTGATCGACGATGGAAAAGATCGACCCGGCCTGGTCGTCGTCGGTCTGCCGATGGCGATCGACCAGAAACTCTACAACGTCGCTGCCGTCCTCTCGATGGGTCAACTGCTGGGGATCGTCCCCAAACAGTACCTGCCTGGCTACCAGGAATTCTACGAACCACGGTGGTTCCACCCAGGCGATCGCACCATGCCCCAGTCGATCGATCTGAAGGGGATCGGCAGCGTGCCGCTGGGGATCGATCTGCTCTTTGAATCGGGCTCGGCGGTCGTTGGAGTCGAACTCTGCGAAGACCTCTGGGTTCCAGTGCCTCCCAGTTCGTTACAGAGCATGGCGGGAGCCAACTTGCTACTGAATCTCTCAGCCAGCAACGAACTAGCTGGCAAGGCAGCGTACCGAACCCAGCTAATCACCAGCCAATCGGGCCGCTGCTGCGCTGCCTACGTCTATGCCAGCGCCGGGCCGGGCGAATCGACCACCGATATGGTTTTTGGCGGGCACTGCCTGATCGCCGAAAACGGTTCGCTGCTCAGCCAATCCCCCCGCGTCGGAGATGGACTGGACCGCGCCGAGGAAGGTAGCTGGACCACCGCCGATGTCGATCTGGATCGACTGGCGATCGACCGGATGCGGCAAGGTTCGTTTCATCATGGCCGACAGCTTCTGGCCAACACCCCCTTTCGACGCATCCCCTTCGCCACCCGCGCCCACACCTCCGGCCTCCGCCGCCCCATCTCCGGCCAGCCCTTCATCCCCACACAGCCTCAGGTGCGCGAAGAACGGTGCCGAGAAATTCTCGGCATCCAGTCGGCCTCGCTCGCCAAACGACTCTCGCAGCTCCCCACCCAAATGCCGGTCCACATCGGCGTCTCCGGTGGACTCGACAGCACCCTGGCTCTGCTGGTCGCCATGCAAACCTGCCGCCAGATGGAATGGCCCGTCACGCGCGTTGTCGGCATCACCCTCCCCGGCTTCGGCACCTCCAAACGAACGCTGGAACAAGCGAGGCGGCTGATGGAGCTGCTGGGGATCACCGCTCAGGAAATCGACATCCGCGCCACCTGCATGGAGATGTTCCGCAATCTGGGACACCATCCTCTGGGGATCGATCTGGAGGCGCTGTCGCTGGAAGGATTCCAGCAGATGCTGACCGAGCTGCCGGAAAGCCGCCGCAACGATCTGGTCTTCGAGAATGTGCAGGCGCGCGTTCGGACGCTGGTGCTGATGAGCCGTGGGTTTGTGCTGGGGACCGGCGATCTGTCGGAATCGGCGCTCGGATGGTCGACCTACAACGGCGATCACATGTCGATGTACAACGTGAACGCGTCGGTCCCCAAGACGCTGGTGCGCGATTTGATCCGCTATCTGGCCGATCACCAGTACCATGGCGAAACCCGCTCCCTTCTGCACGCGATCGACCAAACGCCGATCTCCCCCGAGCTGCTGCCGCTGGGGGCCAACCAGCAGATCACGCAGCAGACCGAAAAGACGGTAGGGCCTTACGAACTGCATGACTTCTTTCTCTACCATCTGCTGAGGACTGGAGCCGGCCCGGAAAAGCTGCTCTACCTCGCCTCCCAGGCACAGTTCTCACAAGCCTATTCCGACAAACAGATCGAAGAGACGCTGAGGGTTTTTCTGAAGCGGTTTTTCGCCAACCAGTTCAAGCGGACGTGCGTCCCCGATGGCCCCAAGGTGGGAACGATCAGCTTGTCGCCACGAGCCGATTGGCGGATGCCGACCGACGCGAGTGTGCGAGCCTGGCTGGAGCCGCTGGAGAGGAAGCGGCCCGAGGGGGATGGGTGATCAGGGGATGAGCGATCGAGTGGAGGCGGGGGACAGGCGTCCTTTCTGGCGGCTGGCGTCGAGACTGGCTGAACAGCCTGCGTGGCGCCGCGTCGGAACAGGCCTGCGCTTCACCGGCCTAGTGGTCGCCTGCAGCGTCCTTGCCTACATGCTGGTCGGCTGGTCCTTCTCCGATGCCCTCTACATGGTGGTCATCACCATCTTCGGGATCGGGTACGGGGAAGTGCGGCCGGTGGAAACGCCGCTGCTGCGAACCATCACCATGCTGACGATCCTCTTCGGCTATGCCTCGGTGGCCTACACGCTCAGCGGTTTCGTTCAGTGGTTGATCGATGGAGAACTTCGCCAAGTCCTGGGGCTACAGAAAATGGAACAGAAGATCAGCCAGTATCGGAAGCATGTGATTCTCTGCGGGTTTGGACGGATGGGACAAACGCTGGCCACCTCGCTGCAGACCAGTGGCAGGACGCTGGTGGTGATCGATCGCGATCCGCTGCGGATTGCCGAAGCCAGCGCCATGGGGCTGGCGACCGTGCAAGGGAACGCGGCCGAGGAGGAGGTGTTGCGCCGAGCCGGGATCGATCATGCGGCGACGCTGGCTTCGGTTCTCTCCGACGATGCGGCGAACGTATTTCTGACGATCACCGCGCATGACCTGAATCCCGGGATGGAGATTTTAGCGAGAGCCGAACAGACGGCGACGATCCGCAAGCTGGTGCAGGTCGGTGCGTCGCATGTGATCTCACCGACGCAGATTGGAGCCGAGAAGTTGGCGCAGTTGATTTTGCGCCCCAGCGATGATGAGAAGCTAAAGCATTCGCTGTTGGCGGAGTGGCGGAGCATGGACTGGCATGCGCTCGATTTGCAGATTGACGAACTGCGGATCGAATCGCTTGGGGAGGCAGTCACGGCGACGATTGGGCAAATGCTGGCTGGTCATCACCATGGAACGTTGGTGCTAGCGGTACTAGGTCGCGACCAGACAATTCTCTTGAGGCCACCAGCGTCGCATCTGCTGGCGGTTGGCGAGGTGCTGATCTTGGTAGGCCATCCGGACGATCTAGAAGCCATCTCCCAGCGCTGCCGCAGCTGCAGCGACGTCTAAAATCCGCATCGAACGTTCGATCCACCTTCTTGTAGCCACCGCCTCTTGTAGCCACCGACGCCAGGCGTTGGAGACCCACGCACCACCTCCATTCAAAACCATCCATCATCTGGCGATGGATGGTTAGGATCGGAATGGGGAGGCTATTTGCGTTCCATTGTGGGGACCGAGCCATCCGGCTAGAATGACGAAATTGCTACGACAACGTCCCGGTAGCTCAATTGGATAGAGTGTCGGCCTCCGAAGCCGAAGGTTGTGGGTTCGACCCCCGCCCGGGATATTCAGAAAACCCTGCGATTTCCTTGGATTTCGCGGGGTTTTTGCTTTTCGAGCCGCGACCGGCAAAGTCCCCCAGATTGCCACAAGTTGAC
>JBJSWM010000801.1:0-7845 GCA_046085865.1 Pirellulaceae bacterium | reverse complement strand
AAGCCATCAGCCATTCCCAGCCCAACGGCGACTAAGCGATCGATGCGATGCTGCATCAGATCGATCGGAGGGTGAGCGAGGAGTTGAAGAATACGAATTCCCTAAAGGGTGCCCTCCAACTTGCGATCGTCCGCGCGCGATTGAATCTGTCGAAATGGCAATTGAGCCAATATCTGACGCGCCCCAAACAAATCGCCTTTCGGGAGAAGACTCTCCAGTTGATCCGGCAGGGGCGGGATCTTCTGGAGTCTTTTCGCCCCAGCTGGCAACAGGAATGGAGTCGCCGAGCGGTGGAGGCGAGAAAAGCCCCTGCTTCGCCATGGGGACTATGGATCAATGAATCTTGGCTGCTGGAGATCGAGCTTATCGCCTGCCAAGCCGAGTGCTATCCAGTTGGCAGCCCGGATCGACTGGCCGCAGCTCAGCAGATGCGACGTTCCTGTGAGGCGGCGAAGGAACGGATCGGAACCGATTGGGGACAATGGAACGAACTGGAACTGATTCACCTGGAGAGCCTGGCGGAACTAGGGGATTGGAATGCCATGGAATCGCTGCAAAAGGGATGGGCCGACCGCAACCTCAGCCCACAGCAGCGCGGGCGCTGGACTTCGATCCTTGTCCGATCGGCGATCGAGCTGAAGCGATGGGACGCTGCGGAAGAGTCACTCGCAAAAGGGCAGGGGCTTTCGTCCCCTTGGGTCGACCTTGCAGCGATCCAATTGGAACTTGCCAAGCAGGAAGCAATGTCCGACTCTGGTTCCCCACCACCCCAAAAGTGGCTCGATCAACTCCTCCAGCGACGTGACGCGATCGGCCAACAACACGGAAGCCTCTGGAAGGCGAGAGCGGATGCTCTCTTGACCACCAGAGGCTGGCTGACCCAGGGTGCTCCCTCAAACGCCCAGGTCGCGCTGCTGCGATCCGAAGCACTTCAGTGGCAGCAAGCCCAGCAATGGGATCGCGCCATCGAATCACTCGACTCCGCACGCCAAGCAATCCAGGAACTTCAGGACCGCAAGCTCTTGGAAGAGGTCACCCGACAGGGTGCCTCGGTGTTTCGTCAAGCCGAGCGTCATCGCGATGGCGCTCGCTGGCTGCAGCAGAGCGCCGCATGGCTTCTCGAATCAGCGACCACGATCGACGATCGAACGAAGGCCGCCGATTTGGATTGGATGAGCATTCAGTCGATCCAGCGAGAGCCACAGACGGAGGCAGTGAAGGAACGATGGCGAGAGCTGCGAGAGCGACTGGACGACCATCGTCGCCGGTTCACCGAATCGCCGCATCGTCGCACGGCGAGTCGAGCCATCGATCAGATGATGGTGCAGCAGAATCGGATGCTGGATGCCTGGGAGTTATGGATCGAAGAGCTGGAGCAGACTCCCGGAGATGACGAAGTGTGGGCGATGAGCCTCCTGAGGTTCCAGGATGTGCTGGATCAATCGCGATTCGATTCAAACCCAATCGATCTAGATCGCAAGAACCAACTGCAAATCCGTTGGATCCAAAGAATCGCTACCTCCGACCCCGATTCAGCTCCTCCAGTCGGCTTTCGACAACTCGCGGCGATGGTAGCAACCGACCTGCGGTGGCGTCGATGGGACAGCGGCGTCCCGCTCGATCCAGCTCTTCAGCCACTGCTCGATCAGCCCATTGTTCCCTCCCCCAGCTCGTCTGCGGAATGGAACTTGATTGGTCGAATCACGCAGAGCATGGACGGAAGCCTGCGGCCTCCATTGCCAGAGGCTACCGAGAGCCCTGAGGTCTGGATCGAGCCATGGTCGACGATCGCGGATGGATCACCCTGGATCGACCGACTGGCTGGTGTGGTGCTGCGAGCCACCTTGGAGTCCTCTGATCTACCGAAGATGCAGGAGCCGTCGATGGCCAAGTGGCTGGCATTCCTTGTTCGTCGTCCCGTGCAAGGAATGCCGCTTTCCACTCAAGCCGTCTCCCAGCAGCTTCGCGCCCAAGCGATTGCCATGCAGAAGGCAGTTGCAGGTGAACCGTACCCGATCCCACCGCTAGCCAAGGGAGGGCTGCTGTTGCAGTGGTGCGATGTCCCCGCCTTGGCGGCCGATCCGAAATTGGCCGGATCCCTTGCTGCCTCGGCCGTGCAGGCGGCCAAGCAACTGCCTGCTGGCAGTTCCCACTGGTGGTGGGCAAAACTCTCTGCAGCAAGACTGCTCGCCAGCTCCGGAAACCCCAAAGCTTCCCTTCAATCGCTGGAACTTCTGCAGGCATCCGCTGGGGTACCACCCGACCCGTGGCGATTCCGACTGGAAAGGATGATTCAGCAGATGAAACAGCAGGCACCTGCCCCTGCACCTTAGAGGTGGCTTGTTCGCGTTGGGGGTAAGCCATTCCAAGCGACCTAGCCCGTTCCCTCTTTCGGCTCTTAGAGTTCTTCGATGCTTTGGATCATCCGATCGACAATCGCTTCGTCGGTTTTCGGATTGAAAAAGACCGCCTTCCAGGCAGGAATCTCCAGTCCATGAGGAGAGAAGCCAAAGTTGGTGGTGTACCCAAGCCTCGCGTCGATGGCGTGATCCATCATCTTCATTCGCTTTTCGAACAGTTGCCGGATCTCGCGCTGGTATCGCACACGTTGTTCCTCCGTCAGCTCATCGTGCACCCATCGTCGGTAAACTTCTTCGGCATTTCGCCCCTTGGGAAGCACCCACCAGTTGACCGAGGGCCCTGCCGTCGCATCGTTGAGCACTTTGCAATACTCCAGACGGCTCAGTCGATCCTTCAGCATCCTGGCCAGTTCCAGCGACCGGGCAACCAGCATTTGCCACCCCTGCAGCCCGATTCCATTGAGCGATGCGATGACCGAATAGGGGCCGATCCCGGGTCGGGAGCATTCCAGTGTGAAAAGAGCCGGATCGCGCCGCGCGTCAGCGTCGGAAAAGTAGGGAGTATCTCGGACACTGCGAGACAGATAACGCAGGTCCTCGCGACGATTGACGATAAAAGCGCTAGAAGGGTAATGTCCTCGCCCCATTTTATGGAAATCGATCGTCACGCTGTCAGCTGAACGCAGCCAAGCGTTTTTGCCTTGCACCCGCTCCACCAAAGCCAGCAGGTTGTCGGACATTTGAAGGGCATTCACGTCGCGATCGTAATCGGTCAGCATGGTCATCGCCCATCCTACGGCCGCATCGACATGGATCTGAGGCATGGTGGCGCGGTGCTTACGGCAAAGCCTTTCCATCACGTCGCGAATCGCTGGTACTTCATCGACGCCAAAGCCGTCGGTGGTTCCGAAGGTGGCACACACATAGGCGATCTTCTTCCCTTCCCCCAGCAACCGGTCGGCTGTCGATTCCAGTAGATCGATCCGCATGGCCAGAGATTCGTCGGTGGGAATGGCGATCAGATTTTCCGTTCCGATCCCTAACCAACCAGCGATCGTCTGATTGGAGTAGTGGCCGGCCTGGGAACAAATCCCGACCACCTGGTGCCCTTGCAGCCCATGCCGCATCGCGCCAGGAACCACCCGCTCCAATCCAATCTTGCTGCCATAGAAATTCGAGATGGTGCCGCCGATCGTGAAGACCCCCCATGGGTCGACTGTGTGGTAGTAGATGAGATTGGCCAGTGTGGTGATCGCCTTGACCTCTAGCTCGTTGCTGCGTTGGCTGTAGCGATCGGTACAGAGGTTGGGATTTTTCAACAAGCAGGCGATCGCGCCGATCAAGGAAGCTTGATTGGCCGGTCCCTTGACGTTCTCCAGGTGCAATGGATTGCTCCAACTGTCCGTGCCCCAAAAATAGGGAAAGATGGCATCCCTCGCATCCTTCAAGTTGCCTGGAAGATTATGGATCTCTGGATTGGCACGAGCTGTCTCGTAGTTCTGGCTCATGATCTGAGCTGGCGTCAGAGACTGCTCGGCCGCCACCACCGAAAGAAGTTCTGAAAAAATCTGCGCGATATCCTCCTGGTTCCAGGAAAAAAACGTGTCGACCAGCTCCTGATACTTCTGCCTGTCCATCGATCTGCCTCGGAGAGAAGGAACCCATGTTGGACGGAGGACAACCACTCAGGCGTTCTCTCCCAATGGCCCCACCAACAAACTTGCAGGAACAACCCTGCCTCCCTTATGGTACAAGCTAGCCAGAGCGCCGGGCAGGAATGGACAGCCTAGCATCCAAGCGTTGAGTCGATCCAATTGGACGGGACAAAAGGGGAAAACCTAAGATGGCAACGGACAAGTTTGGGTTTCCAAGGCGACAATTTTTACGGACGTTGACGGCCAGTGGCATGGCCGCCCCACTACTTGCCAATTCGCTGGCACGCGCCACCACCCCCAACGGCAAGATCGGCCTGGGGATTATCGGGATTGGTCCCCGGTGTACCTACGATCTGAAGGCGATGCTTCCCTTTACGGACGTGCGATGCTTGGCGATCGCCGATGTCCAGGCGACTCGTCGCGATGCCGGCAAACGATTGGTCGACGAATTTTATGGCGATCAAGACTGCCAACTCTATCGCGATTTCCGCGAACTACTTGAGCGATCCGATATCGACGCCGTGCTGATCGCGACAGGGGACCGATGGCATGCCGATGCATCGATGCTTGCGGCCAAAGCTGGAAAACATGTCTACAGCGAGAAGCCTTGCGGAATCAGCGTCGAATTGTGCCAGAGACTCTCCAAGACGATGGAAGAAACGGGACGTGTCTTCCAGGCGGGTACCCAGCGTCGCAGCGTCCCCAATTTTCAGCAAGCGGTCGAGTGGGTTCATTCAGGTCGCATCGGCAAACTGAAGAAGATGCATGCATCGGTCTACATCCCTTCGTTGGACAACCAGTGGCTGCCCGGCGAACCGCAACCAAGCGTCGATCAGATCGACTGGAACCTCTGGCTGGGGCCAGCCCCCTGGCGGCCATTCAATCAGAAGTACTGCGATGGCCAGTGGCGAGGTCAGTGGGATTTTGACTCAGGTGCCCGATTGCTGGATTGGGGTGCCCATACGGTCGACCTTTGCCAGTGGGCCAATCAAGCCGATGATACAGGGCCTGTCTCCTTCGAACCGCGACCAACGTCGCTCCTGTGCCGCTACGCCAATGGCGTCGAGATGGAGATCGACTTCCTGCCGAATCCATTTGGCGACCGCGCTCCGCATTACACCACGCGACTAGGCACCTGCCCGGTACGATTCATCGGCGAGGAGGGATGGATCGAAACGGGGGACGAAGGGGAGATCATCGGGGAGCCCAAGTCGTTGCTTGCCGAACAAGGAGAACCCGGCAAGAGGATTCGCGGACTGGATGTGTCAGCCCATGCCAGGAATTTCTTCGACTGCATCGTCTCAGGCGCTTTGCCTGTGGCGAATCATCGAGTGATGCGCAAAAGCCATCTGGCATGCCATGTGGCGTCGATCGCGTGGATTCTGCAACGAAAAATCGACTACGATCCCATCGCTGAGTCGATCCTGGATGCTCCCGAAGCGACTCCATTGCTCCGCCGCGCTGAACGATCCTGGTCCTGATTGCCTGGGGAGAAAAACTCGTCCCGTCATCCCTCCATGCCTGCTGCCGAATCATTTCGCGTGACTGTAGGTGTAGCTTCCCAGGATGACATTTCGCGCATCGACCGATAGGTCGGGAAAATGCTCTTCCAGCCCCCCTTCGACCACCTGAACAAACTGGGGGGCTGGCAACATCCAGTCGACCGGAATCGATTGGCTGACTTTCGCGAGGAAGAAATCGATCTGCACCTGAATCCTTTCAACGCCCGCCTTCTCGCCAAACGCCTCCTGCAGTCGCTGGCGACTGGATTCAGGACTTTGAAGCGGATTGTAGGCGGCGGGGGTTCCATCCAAACCACCTATCCCCCTCGACGCCACAATAGCGCGACTCATCGAATCCCCATCAAGCCCGTAGAAGCGATCCTCGGGAATCTGGTACTTCTGGCGCATTTCTTCGATCATTCGGATCCATAGCGGTTCAGTCATCGCTCACCCCTGACTCTATCGGCACCCCGTCGAACCCAAAATCCTCTGCATCGATACTCGAACCTTCCCCGGCATGGTTCCAAAGTAAGGTTCTGATCCCTGGAAACGCAAGCATTTAGGATGAGTGATCCATGATTTCGATCGGGAACTCGGCAGGAGCCCTTGGAGAGAGTCCCATCGAGCCAGTGCGTCCATCCGTGGCAAAGAACCATCTTCTTGGCAACTGATGGGGAGTGTCGCATCACTTGAGCGGTGTTGCGCTATCCATCCGGTGGCCATGCCAAGTGGTTCATCTACCGATTCCGACTTTTGGGTTTTCCCCTGCGAGTGTTCCAGTAGCACGAGAAAAATTGGGCTCGATTCTTAGGAAGGGATCTGCTATTTCCCACGACGCGACGGGGACCCAAGGTTGGGTGAACGCCTGCGGTGCCATCGGACTGCAAGTCCCTGGTCCACCGTTGCAACATGAGGCTCTGAAGTGATCGACGTCTGGACACGTGGACGGTTGGAGAGGAAGGCGAACATGGATTCATGGCGAAGGAACTTCCGAACGAGTCTTCTGATGCTGGTGATGTTGGGGTGGATCGGGGAGGCATGGGCCGCGCCTCCGTCTTTCTCATCCTTGTTCCGAAAGAAATCGAGCGACCAAGTGGCCTCTGGGAAACTGGATCTGTCAACCGAGGATGGCCCCTGGCTGATTCTCGCGAGGGTCTTCGATGGTGACGATGCGCGCGAGAAAGCGGAAGCCTTGGCTCTGGAATTTCGCACAACCTACCGACTTCGCTCCTACATCCTAGCGAAGAAGTCGCTGGGTCAGAAATTCGATTACTCGGAGACGACGCTAGGCGCTGGCTTTGACGCGCAGGGTAGGCAGCGACGGATGCGGTACGCTGACCAGGTCACCGACGACGGCTTTGCGGTGCTGGTCGGCGATTTTCAATCAGCCGACAGTCCGACCTACGAAGAGTCGCTGCGTGTCGTGAAAATGGCTCGCCCCAAAGCCCTGGGTCTGGATGGAAGCAACCCGGGTGCGAAGCTGAGCGGCACGTGGCAGGAGGTGCGGCGGGCTCTTTCGTCGAAGTTCGATCTGGAGAAGGTCAAGCCAGGGCCGATGTACAAAGCCTTCGGAACCTACAACCCTTTGTTGCCTCGGGAATTCTATCAACGGCCGGTCGATGAATTCGTCGTCCAGCTGAACAAGGAGGTGGAGCATTCGCTGCTTTCCAACTCCGGCAAGTACACCGTGCGCATTGCCACCTTCCGCGGGTCGGACGCTGTCCTGATGGGATCGCGATTGTCTGGGGATCCAGAGAGCTTGGAAGGCCAGACGCTGGAACGCGCTGCGGAGCTTGCGCACTTGGCGACCGATGCCTTGCGTCGCTGCGGGATCGAAGCCTACGAATTTCACGATCGCACATCGAGCATCGTGGCGGTGGGAGCGTTCCAGGAGATCGGATCGACCACTCCGCAAGGGACGTTCCAGTACACCGCAGAAATCGAGAAAGTCCGCGCGATGTTTGGCGGCGCCAAGGAATTGCGAGGAAGCCAGTATGGGCAGGTGGCATTCGCAAGAACGCTTTTGGACGTGATCGACACGAAGAAGCTACCCGACTTCCGCGACAGCCGCGGGAAAGATCAGACGGAGCTACTCAAGAAGTACTCGATTCCCTTCGATCTCGCTCCGACCGTGATGGCAGTCCCCAAGAAAGAAAACAAACCGCTCTATTCTGGTTCGCTGCTTGGTCAGCGTTAGACCGCCTGCCTGCCTGCCTGACCTCCTGACCTGCCTGACCTGATACCTGACCTGCCTGATAGGAAATTTGATTTCCTGAACCTGATCCTGACCTGACCTGATACCCTGCCTGACCTGATAGGAACCTGATA
>JBJSWM010000800.1:0-19908 GCA_046085865.1 Pirellulaceae bacterium | reverse complement strand
GGTTTGCTGGGCTAGCTTTTCGAAGGTTTGCATGGCGGGGACGGCCATGCCACGGTTTTTTAACAGAATCCAAGATGGCTGGGACCAAAGGTGTCCTAGGGCTAGACGATCATGAACTGGAGTCGTGGTCGCTCGTTCGATTGCTACATGTGATCAATGGCGATCCACTTAGGATCCGATGCACCCCAAGAAGCCGCCTGGAGGTTTTGGCCATGGAAGCAACCGTCGCACCTTCGAAATCCGAGGCGTTGGTAGCTCGAGCCATGCGGATGTCAGACGACCTAGTGATCGTCTTCGAGTATTTGGATGGTCGCGGCCATCGGACTCGCCGAGTCGTTAGTCCGATCCGTTTCTGCGATCGATCGGGGGACTTCCTGGGGCTGTGCCTGAGTCGTCAGGAGCCGCGCCGATTCTCTTTGGCGCGCTGCGAAAAAATTCAGATCGCTGCCGCGGCTGATTTTGTCATGCCAGTCCAACTGGAGGTGATTGCACCTCTTACGCCAGCTACCGTCGTCTCCCAACCCCCATCCCAACACAGCACCTCTTCTGGTTCACCCTCTGCGATGCCCGCCCGTGCATCGCGGATGCCCTCTAGTGCACCAGCCTTTCCTCCGATCTCTGCCTCCTTCCCCCCGCAGGCACCTTCGGTCAACATGGAGTCGTGGCACACCACCCTGTCGTAATGCTCTGGATGCGACCCCGGCCAATCGACCTTCGTCGGAAATTGCGAATCCTTCCGCTTTTGTTCCCAAGATGCTGCTTCTGCGCCGAATACATTGGTGAATTCTTCGGTCGATGGTGGCCTGAGCTTCGAGTCATGCGACGCGAAGAATCGCTTCTTCGATGCCTGCCCTTGAAAAAGAAGTTGCGGATGCCGGACCCATTCGCTGCGGACCTCAGGGGCAGGCTCCTTTTTTTAAGCTCCGGCCCACCTCCCAAGCCACCCTAGGTGTCGATGATCCGATCGAAAAGGGATCGATCTGAGCGAATCTCCACCCTAAAGTACTGAAATCCAGCGCGGGCCCAATCCTTCGGAACTTGATGACCAGGATGGTGTTGCTTTCCCTATCGGTTCAGCTGGGTACCTTCGGTTTCTTGGATGGTCCAATTGGCTGAGCTAAATTCGATGTGGTGATCAGCAGAGATGAGGTTGGTAATGTCTTGGATTCGTGAACGTGCACCCGCGGCGACTCACACAAGGTGTCTGCAGCAGATCTTGCTGGGGCTGACCTTGGGGGTTGGACTCTGCCTGCCGGTGAGGGGTCAAAGCGACCCACAGCCGGCAGGCCAACTGGAAGCTGTCTCCTGGGATGGTCTGCCTTCCCTGACCGACACCAAAGGCGAGTCCTGGAATCTCGAAGCGTTCGCCGACCGCAAAATCTTGGTGGTCTGCTTCCTTGGGGTCGAATGCCCGCTGGCCAAGGAGTACGCCTCAGTGCTTGGGCAGTTGGCCGAGCGATACAAAGACCAGGGTGTCGGATTCCTTGGAGTCGATTCGAACGATCAAGACACCTTGCAGGAGCTCGCTGCCTTTGAGCGACGACATGCCGTCGGCTTTCCGACGGTCAAGGATCTCAAACAGCAATGGGCCGATCGACTGGGAGCGACACGGACTCCCGAAGTCTGCGTGCTGGACGCGCAGCGTCGCCTAGTCTACCGAGGACGGATCGATGACCGACTGGGTGTGGGGTATCGCAAGCCACAGGCGGACCATCAGGACCTTCAGGATGCGATCGACCAATTGCTCCAATCAGGCCAGACTTCGGTCGCTTGGAACGAACCGGCCGGCTGCACGATCGGCCGCCGGCGTGCCGGGCAACCCGACCTGGAAGTCAACTATTACCAGCACATCCAGCCAATCCTCCAGGAACAGTGTGTCGATTGCCATCGACAAGGTCAGATCGGACCGATGGCCTTGGAATCCTACGACGATGCAGCCAGCTGGTCGGAGATGATTTGGGAAGTGGTACAAGACCAACGCATGCCGCCCTGGCACGCCAGCCCTGATCATGGCTCCTTCGCCAACGCCAGGGTTCTAAGCCCTTCACAACTGGAACTGCTCGAACGATGGGTCAAGGGAGGGCTACTGGAAGGAGACCGGTCGCTCGATCGACCTTTGCCTTCCAAAGTCGCTGGCTGGCAGATGGATCGCCAGCCCGATCTGGAACTGACGATTCAACCGAAACCCTTTTCCGTACCAGCAACCGGCGATGTGCGCTACCAGTACTTTGTCGTCGATCCGAAGATCGACCAGGAGAAGTGGGTCGAAGCAGCGGAGATTCTCCCAGGCAACCTTGCGGTCGTCCATCATGTGCTTGTCTTCGCCAAACCCAAAGGAAGTCGTCTGGATGCGGGAGGCGCCCGAGGCTTCCTCTTCGCCTACGTTCCAGGTAGTCGCGTGATCCCGCTCCCCAAAGGAATGGCCAAGCGATTGCCAGCCGAAAGTGAACTGGTCTTTCAGGTCCATTACACCCCGGTCGGGACGGCACAGACCGACCAAAGCCGCCTGGGGATCTGGTTTGCCGAGGAATCCTCGGTGACCCATGAGGTGCTGACGACCAGCGCCGTGCAGATGCAACTGAATATCCCGCCCGGTGATAACCAATACCAGGTAGAAGCGACACTCCCAGAGTCGTTGCCGAAGTGTGAGCTGATTTCGATGAGCCCCCATATGCACCTGCGAGGTAAGTCCTACCGCTACTGGGCGAACTATCCCGACGGGACGCGCGAAATCCTTCTGGATATCCCCCACTACGATTTCAACTGGCAGACCGAGTATCGCCTCAGCGACCTGAAGGAACTGCCCGAGGGGACGAAGATCCATTGCGAAGCGACCTTCGATAACTCAGCCGGAAACCTGAACAACCCGGACCCCAGCCAGTGGGTCCATTGGGGTGATCAAACGTACGAGGAAATGATGATCGGCTATTTCCACGTCGCTGTCCCCCGAGAGGAAGCCTCCAACGCAAAACGCCAGATGAACCGGCGCGCCGGCGGTGCAGCGCGTGGCGGACCTGCAGTCGCCAAAATGATTTTCCAGCAACTGGACCAAGATCGGGATGGGCGAGTGGCAATCGATCAGGTCCCCCCGCGGCTGCAAGAGGCAGCCAAAAGGCTCGATAAGAACGGCGATGGCATTCTGGAGCGATCGGAGCTTCCGTGAGCTGGTTTCGCGGGACTGGAATCCAACTCACTCCCTCTGTTGGGCCTGAAAGACAGGATCGGTTAAACTGAGAAGTGGGTGTTGTCACCAAGCAGCCCGCTGGGCGTTTGCCAGCAGCATTTGGCATCACCAAGTACTTGGCATCGAACGAGCCTCCTATCACCGAGCGGTCGGAAGGGGCCAACCGGTCGCTTGCCTTACCAATGCCCGATCGCCAGCCGAGTCGATTGGGTCCGATCGGATGCTGGCTGGTCGCCCCTGCTGGACGACACCAGCCATCCTGATTGAACCCACCGATTTGGCCCCACGCCTCTTTCCCGCCAACCGAGACAGCTCCATGACCAAGCCATCACAGACTATCCAGTTCGTCGTCGCTGGTCTGCTCGCGATCCTTCTTTCGGGCCCTGCGGCAACCCTCTATGGACAGACTTCCGACGACCAACCCACCGCAACCGATCGGCGGTACCACGAGGAGATTCGTCCGATCCTGGTGCAGCACTGCCTCGCCTGCCACGACACCAAGGAATCGTCCGCCGGTGTGATTCTGGAACGCTATGCCACGCTCCTGGTGTCCGGGCCTAAGGGTCGGCTGGTCCAACCCGGCGATCCGGATGCCAGTCGACTGATCCAGGCGATTCGAGGTGAAAATGGGCTGGAGAAAATGCCCCCCGAAGACCAGCCGCCGATGGCACAGGAGCAGATCGATCGTATCGTCCAGTGGGTGCGCGATGGTGCACCAGGAAGCGACACCGATCTCCCCTTGGCCAAACGTCTTTCGCTGAAAGCACCAGCAGCGCAGCATGGACGCGCTGCCGCGATCACCAGTCTCGTCTTTGGCGATCGCGCAGCGTCCCCCTGGGCGGGCCGAACAGGAGCGATCGGTAGGTGGGATGCAAAGGACGGGAAACTGGTGCAGCCCCAACCCTGGGTCGGCAAGATCAACCAGATGCGGCGCAGCTTCGATGGCTCTCGCATCGCTATCGCTTCGGGACTGGCAGGAGTCGGTGGGCAAGCCAGTGTGCTGGATGCGAAGACCGGCGAGCTGATCTGCCAAGTGGAACACCCCAAGGAGATGATCTCGACAGCAGTGATCAGCCCCGATGGCAAGTGGCTGGCATCTGGAAGCTACGATGCCAGCATCGATCTCTGGGAGATCCCCTCCGGCAAACACGTCCGCTCCTTTGCAGGACACCATGGCCCCATCGGCGATCTCGATTTCGATCCCTCTTCGTCCCTCCTGGCCAGCGCCAGTCGCGATGAGACGATCAAGCTGTGGCGAGTCGATTCCGCAGAACGACTCGACACCCTGGGTCAGGCCGAAGACGCTCAAAGATCGGTTCGCTTTGATCCCTCCGGAAATTTCATCCTAGGAGCCAGCGACGATCGAAGAATCCGACTGTGGAAACTTCAGTCGCGGGAACGACCTGCAATCAACCCGTGGCTGAAAACAGTCTTTGCCCATGAAGCCGCCGTCCATCAGCTTTGGATCGATCCTACCGGAAAGGTGCTAATTTCCTTGGGTGATGACCGCAAGATGCGCGGCTGGAAAATGCCGCAACTGGAATCGCTTGTGGAACCGCTGGAACTGGCCGACCTGCCGATGGCGAGCGACTGGTCGGATACCGACCGCCAGTGGATCGTGCCGCTGATCGATGGCACCGTCGCTCAGGTGCCCATGCCCCAAGGGTGGCGGGAACGGCTGGAACAATCCGACGCATCAACAACCGTCAGCGAAGTGGTGGCACAGGCAGACGATCCGATGGAAGGGATCGCTGGCGACCTGGTGCAGCGGGAGGAACAGGAACCCAATGGAGACTTCGCCAGCGCGATGCCGATCGCGGCGCTAACGGTCGTCCGCGGCTCGATCGACCCCACCGGCGAAGAAGGCAAGCCCGACGAAGACTGGTTTCGCGTCGACGCCAAGAAGGGCCAGCGCTGGGTGATCGAAGTCGACGCCGCTCGCAGCGGCTCGCCGCTCGATAGCCGAATCGAAATCCGCTCGGCCGATGGCCGACCTCTGCTGCGACAGCGATTGCAGGCAGTAAGAGAAAGCTACTTCACCTTCCGAGGCAAGTCATCGGAAGTCACCGACGATTTCCGGCTGCATCAATGGCAGGAAATGGAACTCAACGAGTACCTCTATGCCGGTGGCGAAGTCGTCAAACTGTGGCTCTATCCCCGAGGACCCGATTCGGGTTTCAAGGTCTACCCTGGGTATGGAAAGCGGCGAGCCTACTTCGATACCACCCCGGTGGCTCATGCTTTGGGCGAACCGGCCTGGATCGTCCGCCCGCTGGCAGCAGGGGAACAGCCGCAGGACAACGGGCTGCCGATCTTTTCGATCCACTACGAAAACGACGACGCGTCCAACCAGCGTCTTGGGAAAGATTCCAAGCTGACATGGACCGTACCACAAGATGGCAGCTACCTGATTCGCCTTCGCGATGCGCGAGGCAACGTCGAACAGCCTGCCCCCTACCAACTATCGATTCGCCCGCCAGCCCCCAGCTTTCAGTTGCTTGGGGATGGAATCGAGTTGACGATGAGCGGCGGGACGGGGAGGGAATTCGAAGTGGCCATCCAGCGCGACGACGACTTCGAACAGGAGATCGAGCTGGTGCTGGAAGGGTTGCACGAAGCACTTCGGGTGACGCAACCTGCCACGATTCAGGAGGGACAGGACAAGGCGATTCTCAACATCACACTTCCCAGCACGCCTGTCGAGGGATTGCCCGAGTCGGGCGAATGCCAACTGGTAGCGCGAGCCAAGGTGGGGGGACAAATGATCGAACGACGTTGGGGGAAGCCAATCCAGTGGAAGCGGATCGAAGCGCCGCGAGTCCAACTAGAGGTGGTGAGGCGGGTGGTGTCGCAGGAATCGATCGACCCCTGGCCGACAACCGCCGAAGGGATTCCGATCATCGAGATTCTTCCCGGACAGACTGTCTCTGGAGCGATCCGCGCCCAGCGTGGGGCTCACGCGGGAGACGTCGCCTTCGGCAATGAAGACAGTGGCCGGAATCTGCCTCATGGCGTCATCGTCGATAACATTGGGCTCAATGGACTGATGATCCCCGCCGGTCGCGATTCCCAGGAATTCTTCCTCACCGCCTCGCCGTGGCTGAAGCCTCAGGAGCGACTGTTTCATTTCCGCGCGACCACCGAAGGCCAGCCGACCACTCAGCCCATCCTGCTGCGCGTGGTGGCCCGTCCTCAGGTAGCTCAGCAGCCAACGCCCCAGCCAGACAATCGCCCATAGCGATTCGGTCCTCTCGCAGGTCGCCCACGGTCTGCCCCCCTCCCCCTCCAGAACCTACCCTTCCTTTCATCCCTGGTGTGCCACCGCATGGTGGCCGCCCAATGAGTCGACCGATGCAGCGATTTGATTTTCAAATGCGGACACGTTTTGTGGTGGGTGAAGGGGTTCTGGAGCAACTGGGGGCGATCGCACAGGAATTGGGCGGAACGCGGGTGCTAGTGGTCAGCGATCCAGGCATCGTCCAGGCGGGGCTCTTCGAACGCTCAGTCCACTCGCTGCGGGCCAGTGGAATGCAGATCGCTTCCTTCCATGAGTTTCAGGAAAACCCCGACAGCGATCAGGTCGACCTGGGGGCCAAGGTCGCCAGGGAATTCCAACCCGATCTTTTGGTGGGCCTGGGCGGGGGCAGTTCGATGGACTGCGCCAAGGGGATCAACTTCATCCACTCCTGCGGTGGAAGAATCCATGATTACTGGGGTGTCGGGAAGGCATCCAAGCCAATGTTGCCGCTGATCGCTGTGCCGACGACAGCGGGGACCGGAAGTGAATCGCAAAGCTTTGCGCTGATCAGCGATTCATTGACGCATGCCAAGATGGCCTGCGGCGACCCCAAAGCCGCAGCTCGCGTCGCCCTCCTGGATCCCCTGCTGACGCTCAGCCAACCGCCGCGCGTCACGGCGCTCACTGGAATCGATGCACTAACCCATGCGATCGAATCGTTCGTATGCCAAAAGCGCAGCCCCATCTCGCAGCTTTTTGCCAAAGAAGCATGGCGGCATCTGCGCTATGGGCTCCCTCAGGTGCTCGCCGATCCCCAAAGTATCGACGGTCGATTCTGCATGCAGTGGGGTGCTGCGTTAGCCGGAATGGCGATCGAAGCCTCGATGCTGGGTGCCGCCCACGCGCTAGCCAACCCCCTGACGGCGCATCATGCAATCGCCCACGGGCAGGCAGTCGGTGTGATGATGCCGCATGTCATCGCCTGGAACGCGCGCCAGGTGGCTTCTTGGTATCAGGAACTGTGGAATACTGTCGAGCCACCATTGCAGATGACACGACCCAACAAGCCCGAATCCGACGCACTTGTCGCCGCAGGAAAAATGGCCGATTGGTTCGGGGAGATGCTGAAGGCGGGAGGCTTGCACCAGCGACTGACCACTCTGGCCATCCCAGAAAAAGATCTGGAACTTCTTGCCAGCCAAGCGGCACAGCAATGGACCGCAAAATACAATCCGGTCGAGGTGCATGCTGACGACCTCATTCAGATTTATCGCCGAGCGCTGTGACAAGAGACTGCGGCGCGTCGTGGGGACCAGGAAAGAGGATGCCGATGAACAGACGATGGCAAAGGATCTGGATCGCAGCGATCATCGCTGGAATGATCCACCAAGGTGGGGCTCCACTGCAACTTCGCGCCGACTGGCCGCTGCCAAGAGGCGATGCCTCCTCCCGCGGTATTGCCGATGGCACCATGCCAATGGCACCCGAACTGCTGTGGAAGTATGAGGTGCCCAAGGGAGCCTTTGAATCGACTCCGATCGTGGTCGATGGAAAGGTCTATATCGGCGACATGGACGGCAATTTTTTCGCTTTGGATCTGCAGGATGGCAAGGAACTGTGGAAGCGGAAGAGCGAAGGAGGATTTCTAGCTGGCGCGGCCTTCGATCAAGGTCTGCTGGTGGTTGGCGACTACGACGGAAAGGTGCAGGCGCTCGATCCCAAGACGGGGGACCTGCGCTGGGAGTTCACCACCGGCGCACAAATCGATGCGGGTGCTAATTTCTTTCAGTCGCTGGTCCTGGTGACCAGTGAGGATGGCGTCCTCTACGCGCTCGATCGCCAGAACGGGCAACTGGTTTGGAAGTACGAGACGGGCGACCAACTGCGATGCGGCCCCACACTGGTCGGATCGCAAACCCTGCTGGGTGGCTGCGATGGCCAGCTGCATGTGGTCGATTTGACAACCGGCAAGGCAGCTGAAGGAAAGTGGCCCCTGGGCGGCCCCACCGGAAGCACCCCCGCAGCGATCGACGGGATGGTGGTGGTACCAACACACTCCGGTCCCATCCTGGCCTTCCGGCCTCCTGAGGCGGAGCCGAAGTGGAACTTCAACGACCCCGAACGGAGTCCCGAGGTGCGCAGCTCCCCGGCAGTCCATGGCGGCAGTGCCTACATCACGACGCGCAACCGACGCCTGCTGGCACTCTCGCTGGCCGATGGCCAACTGCAATGGGAAAGCGTCTTGCGAAAAAGATCCGATAGCTCCCCGGTCTACTGCGATGGCCGAGTCTGGCTGGGCGCTACCGACGGATCGCTCTACGCGATCGATGCGAAAAATGGAGAAGTCACCTGGCAGAAAGAACTGCCTGGATCGTTCCTCGGTTCCCCCGCCATCGACTCGGGCAAGTTGGTGATCGCCAACGATCAGGGAGTCGTGTTTTGCTTTGGGGCTCCTTCGCGGTAGACTGTAGGCATCTTTCGCGGAAGGAAGGCTCTATGGCGACCGAGACCATCAAGACGGAAGTTGGCAGCTACTTCATCTCCAACTACCCCCCCTACTCCCAGTGGAAAAAGGAATCGCTGCCAGAGATCCAGGCAGCGATGGCCCATCCGCCACGCAGCGGAACCCCCTTAGGGCTTTATCTGCATATTCCCTTCTGCAGAAAGCGATGCAAGTTCTGCTATTTCAAGGTCTTCACTTCGGTAAACGCCGAAGAGATCGAACGCTACGTGGCAGCCCTCAGCCGCGAGATCGAACTGGTCAGCCAACAACCCATCATGGGTGGCCGGCCGTTTCGCTTCGTCTACTTCGGCGGCGGAACCCCCAGCTTCCTATCGGCCAAACAGCTCACCTCCCTGGTCGATCGACTCCGCGCCAACATCTCCTGGGAACAGGCGGAGGAAGTGACGTTCGAATGCGAGCCGGGGACGCTCAGCGAATCAAAAGTCCATACCCTGAAAGATCTGGGGGTGACGCGGCTAAGCCTGGGGGTGGAGAATTTTTCTGATGCACTCCTCGAAGAAAATGGCCGCGCCCATCTGTCGAAGGAGGTCTATCGCGCCTGGGAGTGGATCCAGGCGGCAGGATTTCCGAATGTGAATATCGATTTGATCTCGGGCATGGTGGGTGAGACCTGGGACAACTGGAAGGACAATGTCCGCCGGGCCCTGGAACTGTCGCCAGAGAGCTTGACGATCTACCAGATGGAACTCCCCTTCAACACCGTCTTCTCGAAAGATGTCCTCACAGGGACTCAGAAAGAAACCCCTGTGGCCGACTGGCCAACGAAGAGGGCCTGGGTATCGTACGCGTTCGATGAATTTCTGTCGGCCGGCTACTCGGTCAGCAGCGCCTACACGCTGGTCAAGGATCCTAAGAAGGTCAACTTCTCCTACCGCGACAACCTTTGGGATGGCGCCGATCTACTGGCCACCGGGATCGCCAGCTTTGGGCATGCTTCAGGGGTCCATTACCAAAACCTGCCGGAATGGAATGACTACCTAGCAGCCATTCTGGACGAGGGAAGGTTGCCGCTGGGACGAGCCTATCGCCCGACGGATCATCAGATGCTGGTGCGCGAACTGATTCTCAAACTGAAGACTGGGAAACTGGATCGCCAAGCATTCCTCGATCGCCATGGAGTCGACATCGTCGCTCAGTGGGAAGAGGTCTGGAACGAATACCAGGAGCGGCAGTGGGTGGAGATCGACGACCACCAAGTGCGACTGACCCGGGAAGGGATGCTTCGCGCCGATGGCCTGCTCCCTGGCTTTTTTGAACCGCAGTTCCAGGGAGTGCGGTACACATGAGCCAGTCGCTGGTCTTCTGGATGGGCCAGTTCGAAGCCGAATTGCCGACCGATCGACTCTATTCGAAAAACCATTTCTGGGCGATCGACCAAGGAGCCGGACGCTTTCGCTTCGGCTTTAGCGCCTACGCGGTGAGACTGCTGCAGGATATCTATTTCCTGGAGTTCAGCGTCGAACCAGGGATGGCGATCGAGTCGCGGCAGGAGATCGGCTCGATCGAAAGCAAGAAGGCCGAAAGTGGTCTGTATGCTCCCAGCGGCGGAGTTCTGGAAGCGATCAACCCCGAGGTGCTGCGCGACCCGGGAGCGATCAACGTCGATAAGTACGGGGATGGCTGGCTGATCGAAGTCAGCTCCGTCGATCCCCAACCACTGCTGAATCCGCAGCGATACTGCGAGCACCTGGCGGAAGCATGGGAAGTGGCGCAGCGAACCATCAAGGGACAAGCCAATGCCTAGCGATCCAAGCACCAATCGCCGCCTGACCGTCGTGATCTCTCAAGGTCAAAGCCGCAATCCACAGAAGCGAGAGGTGGAGGAGACGATTGCTGCGCGAGCCATCCTCGATCGACGGATCGATGCGGTCGTCATCCCGCACCTGTACGATCTCGCTGCCGGCAGCGAGAGCTTCCAGCGACTCCGAAAAATCGATGGACCCATGGTGGTCCTGGGATGGCTGTTCCCGCGAGCCATCCACTGGGTTCTGGATCGGCAGGGGATCCGGGGGCAGTTCGGGGATGTCGAACTGAAGGATCCATCCGAAGAGGAAGAGGATCTGGAAGAAGAAACAGATGAGGCCGTCGCCGAAGAGGCTCCAGAGCAGGTCGCAGAGCAGTTCCCAAGACCCGACCGAAACATCTACTGCCTGGATCTCAAGATTCGCCCCTCAGCCGATGCCTTTCTCGAGGAAATCGAACGGATCACAAGACTGGAACTGGGAGCCGATGTCGCAGCCGATGCCAACCATCGGTTCCAGCAACCCACCAACCAGACCGCTCTTGCCATCGATGGGTCTGGCCGACTTTCTCTGGATCCTGCCGCCAGCCAGGTGACAAGCGAAGCTCCATTGGCGCACCAGGATGCAATTCTGGTGATCGACGAGCATCCGCAGAGGCGTTGGTATCCGGTGATCGACTTCAGTCGCTGCACCAATTGCATGGAGTGTATCGATTTTTGTCTGTTCGGCGTCTATGGGGTTGATGCGGCGCAGACGATCCTGGTCGAGCAACCCGATAACTGCCGCAAGGGCTGCCCCGCCTGCTCGCGCGTCTGCCCCGCCAACGCGATCATCTTCCCCCAGCATAAGACACCCGCCATCGCAGGCGCCCAGGTCGACAGCGGTGGATTCAAGATCGATCTCTCGAAGCTGTTTGGTGCACCCGAACGGGACGAAGATCCCCTTGCCGCCGCAGCACGGGAGAGGGATGAGCAGTTGATTCTGGCAGGACGATCGGCGGTGGGCCTGACTGCCGAACCAGAAGCAGCCCCCCAAGTCTCCTCGGCACCCGCCGCCACCGCGCCCTCCCCACCTCCCGCCTCCAAGGACGCGCTCGATTCCCTCCTCGACCAACTCGATCAAATGGATCTCTAAGCGGCCTCTCCCCTCCTTGCCTTGGTGACTCCGTGAGTGCCAGTGGTTCACCCGTGGACCGAAGCATCTCACAAAGGCACTCAGGCACTGAGATCCCCTCATCGAAAACGGGTTCTGAAGAACTCAGTTTCTCCCACCGTGCCCCCCGTGCCTCCGTGAGAGCCCCCGGACCGACCACGCGCAAATGCCAGCATTCTTGGAATCAAGGAATGCCCTTGGTGCCGCGTTGGTTTTTGTCTATAGCTCCCCTTTGGCGCCGCCTTGGCAGGTCGTCCGCAGGCAACTGAGGTGAAGGGGAATTGCGATGCGAAGGAAAAGTCTTCGAAGCACCTGGGCTTGGCTATTGGTGGTCGCACTGGTCGCTTGGCCCGTTTGGCTCGGCAACACAAATCTCTGCGCGCAAAACCCCGCTTTGCCACCCGTACTCCCTTCGGCTCCCGCGGCTCTCCCCCCTGCCTTTCCAGCGACGGCAGCACCACCCGCCACGGGAACCCCTTCCCTGGCTCTCCCTCCACCGGGCACCATCACCGAGATGGCCGATGCTTTGGGCAAAGGGGTCTCGGGTGCCGGCCAGGCGATCGATCGAGCGATCCAGTCACCCACGGGCAATCAGTTGATGCAGGCCGCGCAGGCCTACGCACAAGGGAACACCCAGCAGGCGATGTCGGCTGCATCCAGCGCCCTCCAGTCCGGGATCAGCTCGGGACTTTTGCCCTCAACCGCCGCCTCAGCCACGACGGCTGGCGCTGTTCCAGCAGGTTCCGCCAGCACCGCAGCGGCAGGAGGCGTTGTCCCCGCTTCAGCCAACAGCTCGACCAGTCTGGTCCGAAGCAATGTCGATGTCGCGTTGCCCAAAGATTCGGGTCAGTATTGGGTGGAATACGATCTGCGGCCCTACACGAAAAACATCCGCCATCTGGACCATCCTCAGCAGGGACTGGTCGATTGGATCCTACGCGAGACGGGAACCGACATCTGGTTCTCGCAACCTTTTGGCATTCTGAACGCCGATCGAGACACATTGCGGGTCTACCATACGGCGGCCATGCATCAGGTGGTAGCCGATATCCACGAACGCTTTGTCAATGGATCGATGGAGACCCAGGTCTTTGGTCTGCGACTGATTGTGATCAGCAATCCTAATTGGCGGAACCGAGCGACCACGTTCCTGCGGAGTGTGCAGGTACAGACTCCAGGGGTCAACGCGTGGCTACTGAGCAAAGAAGACATGGCGCTCATGATGGGAAACCTGCGCGGCCGCACCGATTACAAGGAGGCTCAGGCCGTCGATATCGTCGTCCACAACGGGCAGACACAGACGCTGGAACAGCTGCGAGGCAAAAGCTATGTTCGGGAATACCAGCGCACCGAACAGGGTGCACCGCCCTTCTTTCTTCCGGTATCGGCCGAGGTGAAGGAAGGATACCGGGTGCAGTTCAGCCCCATTCTTAGCGTCGATATGCGGACCGTCGATCTGGCGCTCAAGTGCTCGGTCGACCAGATCGAACGGCTTCATCCTGTGACGATGGAGCTTCCCTACCCCAATGGACAGACCCAGTCGGTACAGATCCAGGTGCCTCAAATGGCCTCCTGGCAGATGCATGAACGGTTCCGCTGGCCAGCCGACCACAGCCTGCTACTTTCCTGCGGGATCCTAGCAGCGCCGAACCCTCAGGCCTCGCCTTCGCTACTGACCGGCGGCGTTCAGTCGTTGGGCCTAGGCGGCCTGATCCCTCCATCGGCCGCTGGCGCCAGAGCTGATGCCCTGCTGCTGATCGAATACAAAGGCCGTTCGTCGACCCAGGTCGGCATTCAGGCTGGAGCCCCGAACGCGCAGCAGGCAACCCTCTCCCGAGGAAGGTATTGAACTAGCCGCCGGTTGTTCTAGACGTCGCACCGGGTACCAACAACCGGCAAAAGAACTCGGCCGCTAGCGCGGTCCGGACTAAATCCAACGCGCAACAGCGTGTCGATGAAAAAATCACTGCCGATCGTCGTGTGGCCAACCGCTTCGCCATTGCTTCGGTCGAACGATCAAATCTTGGCCCCGGTCCCTTTGGTCAGCGTCATGAAGGCCGATTCAAGATTGATCTCCTCCTCGCCGAAATGTTTGATCCCGATCTTCCGCTCGATCAAACAGGACGCGAGAGTCGAATAATCCTCCACCTGCGGATGCAATGTCACCCGCAATCGCCCCTTCACCTCCTCCACCCGCTCCACCAAAGAATTCTGCTCGATCGTCTTCCCAGCTTCCGATAGCTTGGCCGGATCCGCTGGCTCAATCCACAGGACGATCTGAGAACGCACTTTGCGCATCACCTCGGCCACCTCGGCGTTGACCCCCAGCTGCCCCCGGTCGATGATCCCGACCTTGTTGCAGATGTCGGCAAGCTCCGGCAAGATGTGGCTGCTGACGATGATCGTTTTGCCCATCTGCCCCAGCCGCCTCAACAGATTCCGCATCTCGATCCGCGCCCTCGGATCCAGACCGCTCAGCGGTTCATCCAACAGCAGCACGGCAGGATCGTGCAGGAGCACGCGGGCGAGTCCCAGCCGCTGCGTCTGGCCGCGCGAAAGGGTGTTGGCGTACGCATCCCGCTTGAAATCGAGGTCGACCACCTCCAGCATCTCATTGCAGCGCTTCCGCCGCTCAGGATTCTGAATCTTGTATGCGGCGGCAAAAAACTCTAGATACTCGATCACCGTCATATCGTCATAGACGCCAAAGAAGTCGGGCATGAACCCCACCAGCCGCCGAATCTCCTTCGGGTGGGTGTAGATCGAATGCCCGCAGACGTACGCTTCCCCGTAGGTGGGTGCCAGCAGCGTGGCGATGATGCGCATCGTCGTCGTCTTGCCTGCACCGTTGGGGCCTATGAAGCCGAACAGATCCCCCTGCTGCAGATCGAGGTCGATCCCTCGGATCGCATACATGTCGTCATATTTTTTGGTCAGATTGATCGTCTTGATCATGGCAATGTGGCTCCAGGACGCTGCAGGCTCGATTCTCCCTGCAACGCAGACTCCAGGGGAGTGGCAGGAATCGGGGAGGCGAGCGGATGGATGGAAAGGCTTCGACCCGGTGACTTGCTCTGAGTCTGGACCGGCACCAGAATTCTCGCCCAGGTCTGCTGCTGCCCCTCCTCTAACTTGAATTCCTTTTGAGAGTCTTGCAGACGAAGCTGCCAAATCGGTTTTTCCAGCCGACCGACGACGATGGCCTGATCCATTTTCAAATGGTCGGAAAGATCCAGTGAACCAAGGAAGCGATGATCGAGCGACGTGAAGCCGCGACCGCCAGCAGCCCGGTGGAACATCAGCATCATCGCCAGCGGCGCGAGGTCGTCTCGCAACAGCGGATCCCACGGCCTCCCCTGCTCGTTCCCCTCCACCACCCGCCGTCGCTGCAAGGTTCGCGACAGATCCTTCGGGACGGTCCGCAGATTGAAGACCTGACGTTGCCCCGCCTGGACCCGCGTCGGCAAAGGATAAATCCAGTTGCGAAACAGCACCACGCCATCCAGCAGGTCGACCGGCAGTGGATTGGTCCAATCGCCCTGCAGAAGGTCGGAACCGGGTACCAGTTGGAAGGAGGATTCTATCGACGGCTGCCATGCCACTTGCCAGGAGGTTTGAAACGACTTGGTCCCCGCCGCAGGGATACCCACGCCGACGATCTGGCCTGACGAGGAACTCGATGTCACCTCACCGTCAGTCGATGGTTCGATAGTGTACTGCGGCATGCCACGATCGGCGACGATGGAAGAATCCAGCCCACCCAGGCCGGTCCCTGGGGTCCCCAGCCAGTCCAGCGGCGCATCGATCGCATCCTCAATGCCGGGCATCGTCACTTGCGACGAAAGCTGATACTGCTGACGCCCCCCCGAATAGACATGCGCCCACGCATGCCCCAACGCCGCTTGATGCATCGGATCGAAATCGATCACCGCCAGATGATTCCACCGTAGCTCCTCAGGCTTCCACGAACGCGACAAACGCGAGATCCCCCAGGAGACTGCCAGCGACGTCAGCAACAACGTCCACCAAGCGTACTGTGGTTTCTTTAGCCACCGGACAAAGACAAAGTAGTCGAACGGTCCGACGATCAGAAGAAATCCGATCAGCAATGCAGCCAGCAGTGAAAGGCTGGCGGTTCGGACGCCGGGAAAATAATCGAGCGCCGCACGCAACTGGCCCGACAAATCGCTATACCCGACTTGTGACCTCGCC
Organism: Pirellulaceae bacterium; assembly: GCA_046085865.1. GTDB lineage: Bacteria > Planctomycetota > Planctomycetia > Pirellulales > Pirellulaceae > JBEISR01. Next base: position 3,856 of record JBJSWM010000800.1, on the reverse strand, counting down.
TGCGCCAATCCGTCTCGAACCCCCGATCGCTCGGCCTTCTGCCACGACTCCAGCGCCAGCTTCTCCCACCACTTTCCGGCATCAGGCCACTCCAGAAAGGAACTGGCATCCATGTCGGTGGCGACGAAGGTCACCTGCCCATTTCCATAAGGTCTTCGAACCACCAGCGGCAGTGTTTCCCGCCGCGGTGTCAATACACTCAGCAGCACCACCCCCGATGCCTCCTTTAGCGAGGCACATCGCAGCGGTGCCAACTGCGTCTCCGATCCCACCCACGATTCCACCGGGCCAGGAGCCACCCCTTCGACCATCGCCCCCAGCGTCCCTGGTAGCAGACCAGCCAGCCACGGCAGCTTGGCGATCTCTTCCGACTGCTGACCAGCAGAGATCAATATCTTTCCGCCACCAGCAACCCAATCGACCAGCGCCTTGGAGGCAACCGGATCGATCGACTGAAGGAAGGCTGCATCGGAAGTCGCCAGCAGCACCAAGTCGACCCCCTCATAGGCTGCTGCACTACGCGGCAATTCCGAGGGTGCATCCAGCGCGGAAACCTGGAAGGAAGGTAGTTGCTGGCCCATGGTGGAACGAAGGGCCCAGCGAGCTACCTGCATGTCGGGCCCTAGCGCCACCACCCACGGTTGCTCGGGCGGCAACGCCAGCCCCCGCTGGGAATCCTCCAACCGCACCCAACCACCCGACACCCCACTTCCTGAATCGATGCGCCATGCGATCGGCAAGCGACTGCGTCCATGTCGGACAACCATCTCCCGTGCCCCCTGCCCCTTTGCGATGGCTTGACGATAGACCACCGGCACGCCATCCCCATCGACCGTCTGCACTTCCAGCGCCGCACCATCGGCCGACGCCGTCTCTGTCGGAAGACGAAAGCGAGTCGGATAGCCCAGCTTCCAGGCGCCATCCAGTCCATGGACGATGGCCTCCTGATTTCCGCTACCAGGACCACTTGCAGATGGCGATTGTCCGTACAGCCGATCCGCCAAAAGACCAACCGCAAGCATCGCCACCAGCAGTGACAGCCACGTTTCGATCCAGCAGGAAGGCAGACGCAGTCGCATAGGAGGACTCTGGCAAGAACCAATCGCAGGAAGAGGATGGGGATCGCAGCGCCCCTGCCCAGGCAGGAAAATGGCCCGCAGAAACCGAACCCCAGAGACTCTCCAGGATACCTTGGCCCAAGCAGCGAGGAAACGCCCCGAACCGGTCCCTCCAACGAATGGCTCGCGATCGGCGGCTGATCAGGTAGACTGATCTTCGATCGCAGGGGCTATCGGTGAAACACGATCGCTGCGTGACAGTCAGCCAAGACCACGGCGTTTTTGAGGGGAAAGTGTGATGGAAACCGATCATCGCTACTGGATTGGATTCGATCTGGGCGGCACAAAAATGCAGGTGGTCATCTGCGATTGGCAAATGCGGATTCTTCATCGCAAGCGAAAGAAAACCAAGGGGATCGATGGCCCCAAGGCTGGACTGGACCGCATCGCTGAGATGATCGAAAAAATTGTCGAGGAGGTGGGTGGAACCACCGACCAGATCGCCGGCATCGGCATCGGTTGCCCCGGCCCGATCGAATGGTCGAAAGGGATCGTCCGCATGGCGGTCAACCTCTCTTGGAAAAACACCCCAGTCGGTGATTTCCTGCAGGAGAAATTCGGGCGGCCCGTCAGCGTCCTGAACGACGTCGATGCCGGGGTCTATGGCGAGTACAAGTGCGGAGCCGCCAAAGACTCCCGTTGCGTCCTGGGCATTTTCCCCGGCACAGGAATCGGCGGTGGCTGCGTCTATGAAGGGAACATCCTCCGCGGTCGCAATCTGACGGCGATGGAAATCGGACACATCCGCATCGGCAGCGGCACTCGCACCACCGGCATCCGGATGCAAGGAACTCTCGAATCAGAAGCCAGCCGTCTTTCGATCGCGGCCGAGTGCGCGAAACTCGCCTACCGTGGCGAAGCCCCCTACCTCATGAAGGCAGCAGGCACCGATCTATCCAAGCTGCGCAGTAAACTGATCGCCGAGGCGATCGAACATGGCGATGTCGCAGTCGAACGGGTGGTGGAACGCGCCTGCGAACAGATCGGGATCGCCGTCGTCAATGTCATCCATCTGCTTTGCCCCGACACAATCGTCCTAGGTGGCGGTGTGGTGGAGGCGATGCGCGAACGGATGGTGAACGAGGTCAACAAGACGGTCAAGAAGTACCTGCTCGACTGCTACCAGGATGAGTACCGCATCGTCGCCGCCAAACTGGGCGACGATGCAGGCTCCCTGGGCGCCGCAGCCTACGTCGCAGCGCAAAACCCTCAAGTCGTCGTGCGCGAAATCCCCAAAGCGCCCCTCTCGATTCCAATCACCGAAGGGACGGGCGACCTCACAGATAACGATTGATCAGGTTCTCCAGCATCTCCTGGCGACCACTCTCATTCTTCGACACATCGCCCCGCTCCTGGATGTACTGATCCAGCGTCCGGAAGTTGGCCTTGCCCGATTCAATCTGCGCACCAACTCCACTGTCCCACGATCGGTAGCGGTTGCGGACGAATCCATCCAGCTCCCCCTCTTTGCGAATCGCGGCGGCGATCTTCAACCCCTTGGCAAACGCATCCATGCCGCCCACATGCGCATGGAACAGGTCGATCGGCTCGAAACTCTCCCGCCTCACCTTGGCATCGAAGTTCACGCCACCAGTGCTAAACCCACCATGCTTCAAGATCATCAGCATGCACTGAGCCGTCAGGTAGTAGTCGGTGGGGAATTGATCGGTATCCCAACCCAGCAACAAGTCGCCCGTGTTGGCATCGATCGATCCAAGCGCCCCTTGGTGCCCCGCATAATCCAGCTCGTGCATCATCGTATGCCCGGCCAGCGTCGCGTGGTTGGTCTCCAGATTCAGCTTGAAGTAGGGTAACAAATCATAAGCCCTTAGAAAATTCAGGCACGCTGCCGCATCCGAATCGTACTGGTGCTTGGTCGGCTCCTTCGGCTTGGGCTCAATCAAAAACTGACCGGTGAAGCCGATCTCCTTGGCGTAGTCGACCGCCATGTGGAAGAACTTCGCCAGATGGTCCAGCTCCCGCTTCATGTCGGTGTTGTAAAGATTCTGATACCCCTCGCGACCACCCCAGAAGACATAGTTGACGCCCCCCAGCTCCTTGGTCACCTCCAGACACTTCTTCACCTGCGACGCGCAGTAGGCAAACACATCGGCGTTGCAGCTGGTCGCCGCACCATGCAGGTAACGCGGATGGCTGAACATGTTGGCGGTGCCCCACAGCAGTCGCACGCCAGTCTTCTGCTGGTGCTCCTTCAGCGACTTGGCGACGCGATCGAAATGCTCGTGCGTCTGCCGAATGTTGCTCCCCTCAGGAGCCACATCGCGATCATGGAAGGCATAAAAAGGTGTCTGCAGCTTGGTGAAGATCTCGAAGGCGACTTCGACGCGCCGCAGCGCGTTATCGATTGAATCGGAACCGTCATCCCAGGGACGGTCCATGGTGCCCGGCCCGAAGGGATCGGCGCCCGTCCCGCGTAGGGTGTGCCAATAGACGGTCGAAAAACGCAAATGATCTTTCATCGACTTGCCTTCGACCAACTCCTCTGGGTTGTACCAGCGAAATGCCAGGGGGTTACGGCTGTCGGGGCCTTCGTACTGGATCACCGGGACATCAGGAAAGTAACTCATCGGCCAATCGCCTTCCATCGGAGAGTTGCAAAGAGGAATCAGCGGCCGATCGCCGGCCGCGCGGAACATTCGGGTTTCGCCTAGCCTTCATCCATCGCTTCGAAGACGCAAAAACACCGCTTGTTATTATGCCGCATTCGGACTTCCCAA
>JBJSWM010000799.1:0-3282 GCA_046085865.1 Pirellulaceae bacterium | reverse complement strand
CGAATTTTCTCGTCGGTGCGATTGGTGACCAACTGTTTGGCGCTCGGCGAATGGCTGAGATCCTCGCGGATCGCAAGGAGGCGATCGACTTTCTGGTGGTGGCGGCTCAACTGGGTTTACTCGTGTGGATCTGCCGCAGATTCAATCTGGAGCACCGGGCATTCTCTGAGCCATTTCTATTCCTTACTTCGGTGGGATTCGTGGTGCATTACCTGCTCCCCTCGACGCTCCGACTTTCCTTCTTCATCCTGCTATCGCTGGCAGCAATTGTCTGCGTGTTGGGGTGGCGAGACGGCCTTTGGCTGATGGCGTTCAGTCTCCTCTTTATCACGTTGGCTCGTCTTCCTTGGAGACTACCAACCAGGATCGCTCTTCTGGTGGCTGCGATGGCTGGGGTGATCTACCTGCATGGAGCCGGATTGTCTGCACCTTGGTCGGATGCCATTTGGCCGATTCTCTGGTCGATGTTTCTATTTCGAATGATCCTCTTCCTTTTTGATCGTCGGATCGGCAAATCCCCATCAGGTTGGAAGGAGAGTCTCGCCTACTTTTTTCTCCTTCCCAATGTGGTTTTCCCGCTTTTCCCACCCATCGATTACGCAACGCTTTGGAGAACCTATTACGACAGCGATCCGAATCGAATCCACCGCAGCGGGATTCGATGGATGTTGGTCGGGATCTTGCACCTGCTGGTCTACAGGTATATCGACCACTATTGGATCGAGTCGCCGGACACGATCATCACCTCCAGGGGGCTGCTGCAGTATGTTGTGGCCAGTTATCTGCTGATTATCCGGCTATCGGGTCAGTTTCATCTGATTGTCGGTATTCTGCATCTGTTCGGTTTTCATCTGCCGCGAGTGATGGATCATTACTTCCTGGCGACGGGATTCACCGATTACTGGCGTCGAGTGAACATCTATTGGAAAGACTTCATCCAGAAACTGATTTACTACCCTGCCTTCTTTCGGATGCGCAGCTTCCGCAGCACCAGCAAGTTGATCATCGCAACCTTGCTTGGTTTCTTGGCGACTTGGGTTTTTCATTCCAGTCAGTGGTTTGGACTGCGAGGAAGCTGGACCATTTCATCGACCGACATCTTCTTTTGGAGCAGTTTGGCCGTCCTGGTTCTCGGGAATTCACTTTACGAGGCGAAATACGGACGAAAACGATCGTTGGTCCGCAGGCGAGCGACCTGGTCGGAGTTGGTGTGGCATGGGTCGAAGGCGACCGCGGTGTTTGCTGTCATGGCGATTCTGTGGTCGATCTGGGTGAGCCCTACCCTGAGCAGTTGGTGGGACTTAGTGGTTCGCAGTCGCTTGCGAATCAGCGACGTCGGATTGGTGGTGTCAGGACTCATGGTGCTGCTCACCGTCGCCATCTTTTTAAAGGATCGCTGGGCAGCATCTGCATGGAGTCGTCCGAAATCGGCCCGTGGAGAGGTGCTGGCGACCTCAGTGCCTCTCCTGGCGCTCGCTTTTCTTGGGATGCCCCAATCGAGCTTGCAACTGACGGGCCCCTTAGGGGACGCCCTAGCGGACTTAAAGTCCTCGCGACTCAGTGACAAACATGAAGACATGCAGTTTCAGGGATATTACGAGAAGCTGAACGACGTTAATGATTTCAATTATCGTCTTTATGAGGTCTACACCCGCGAGTTGCGTAAAGACGAGGAGATGACGGTGAAGAAGGTAGCTGCAGTGAATACTTCTCTCACTGGGCCCAGTGACTTATTTATGGAGGAGTTGCTTCCGAATCGGGATGGCACGAGGTGGGGAATTCGATTTCGTACGAATCGATGGGGGATGAGGGATAAGGACTACGAGAAAGATCGACCTTCCAACACTTTGCGATTTGCTTTGTTGGGGGGATCGGTAAGCCTAGCAAGGGGAGTAGCGGTCGAGGAAGGTTACGAGTCGCTGCTGGAGAAACAGCTCAACCTCATTCACGCTGATGAGCCGTACAAGCATTATGAGATCCTGAATTTTTCGCAGGGAGCCCATCATTTGCTTGAGCGAGTCCTTATGCTCGAGCATCGAGTTATGCAGTTTCAGCCTCAGGTGGTCTTTTTCACTTGCCATTCGACCAGAAATGAATTGCTTTTGAAGCTTGCTGCGAAGAAGACCCACTATCCGGAATTGGCGAGGCTGCTGGAGTCTGTTGGCTTTCAAGAAGGGGACTCCAGAGAAGTTGCGATAGCGAAACTGTTACCGATCAAGACTGCGTTGATCGGTTTTTATTTTCGAAAGGCAGTGGAGTTATGCCATCAACGAGGGATTCAGATTGTCTTAATCGCCCTCCCGGCAACGCCAGACGGTAAAGACCTGGATTTGGCAGTGGGGCGTACGATGGTCCGTCTTGCCAAGGAGGCTAGGTTTGATGCTGTCTGGAATGTCTTGGATGTGTTTGAAGGGTACGAGCCGATGAGATTGCAGGTGTCCGACATTGATATTCACCCCAACGCGATGGGCCACCAATTAATTTTTGACCGACTTTACAAGGAGCTCGCCAATTATCTTGGGTTGGGGTTCAATACCTTGTCCGATCAGGACAAACTGGATTTCGATTCATCGAAAGCGACAACTAGACCATGAGTGCAAACATGCGGGAATCGATCCGACAGTTTATTCTCGACGAGTTTCTTCCGGGAGAAGATCCAGAGCAACTTCTCGCGACAACTCCTCTGATCACCGGGGGGATTCTCGATTCTTTGGCGACGCTGAAAATGGTGGAGTTTCTGGAGAAGACATTTTCCATCCGGATCGAAGCCCATGAGGCGGACGTCGACAACCTGGATACTCTCGAGAAGATCGTAGGTTTTGTGACGGGCAAACAGAACTCCGAGGCGACTTAGGAAGGCATGTTCCGACCCTCACCGACCTGTGGTTGGATCAGTCCAGGTAGAGGAATTCGTTGCTGTTCAGCAAAGCTCGGGCAACCGCGACCAGTCCGTGTTGTTCCGATAGCTCCTGGGCCTCTTTCCATTCCGCCTCTTGCGGCAATCGCCCTAGGGTCAACTGAAACATTCGCGAGATCGATTCCGCTGGTGAGTCATTCGATTCCTTCCGCGATCGATCGACTAGCGCGTTGGCCTGCCGTAAGAGGAATGGACTGTGTAGCAGGCTAAGCGACTGAAGCGGAGTGATGGAGCTATTGCGTTTGGGAGCCACCTGTCCGGCATCCGGGCAATCGAAAGGACCAAACGTCGACTCCAATTGCATCCTCGGCTTGCTCTGGTAGATCATGCGCCGCCACGTCTCGGGACCTGGATCTTCGAGGCTT
>JBJSWM010000798.1:0-3961 GCA_046085865.1 Pirellulaceae bacterium | reverse complement strand
CAGCCCCGTTTCTCCGATGGCCACCACCCGTGGGTGATCCAATCGGCTCTCGATCGCCTGCCAATCTCCTTCCTCCTCCTGATGTGCGTAGGTGGGATGGATTCCTGCGGCGGCAAAGACCCCATCAAAACGCTCGGCGATCGAAACCGCCTCCAAACTGGTCGCTCGCGTCGTACCGACACAAAGGATCCGTTTCACCCCGGCCAATGCGGCGCGTTCCACCACTTGTTCCAGCTGTTCGGCCAAGCGATGGTCGGTCAGATGGGCGTGGGTATCGACCCATTCCATACCGGATATCCCCAAAGAACAATTTCAAAAAACCGACGCACCGGTCGCTGACGATTTTACTGGGAGAAGAAGAAACGGGTCAGATGGTAGAAGACGGGTGCTGCAAAACAAAGGGTGTCGATCCGATCGAGCACCCCGGCATGCCCCATCACGAGGGTCCCATAGTCGTTGACGCCACGATCCCGCTTGATGGCGCTCATCGTCATTCCGCCAGCAAACCCCATGATCGCCACAATCATGCTAAGGATCGCCGCTTCCCACATCTGAAAGGGGGTGGCCCAAGAGAGCAACGCTCCGAAAATCCCAGTACTTAGCGCTCCGCCAATCAATCCTTCCCAGGTGCGCGATCCACTGACCGAAGGGGCGATGACATTCTTGCCCGCGAAACGCCCCCAAGTCCACTGCAGCACATCTGCCAACTGGCTGATCAGAACGAAATAGAACAAAAACCCTGCATTGCTTCCTTTCCAATCGACCCCTGCGCTGGTCTTCAGATCTAGGTACAGAAGGGCGGGTGCGTAGGAAAGGGAGTAAACACAGACCATCAATCCCGCCTGGATCTGAGCCGCGCGATCCAGGAACCGCTTGTGGTCATTCGAAAAGGCGATCCAGGCCGGAATGATCACCGATGCATAGACCGGGATCATGATGCTATAGAGACCATAAAAGTCGATCGGTCGGCCGACGGGGTACTCCAGTCCGGTCGACCCCAAAGCGATCAATAGGTACTGCAGCGGCGTAAATATCACCAGGCTCAGAAAAAGCGCTCGATGATCGCCGCGGCGCGTCGGCGTCATCGTGATGAATTCTCTCAAGGCCCAGAAGGAAAGCAGCAAAAAGAGAATCACCGTCCCGACGCGATGCAGCATCAACCCCAGCACCAGGGCAACGCACATCATCCACCACGCACGAAGACGCAGCATGAATCGCTTGAGCATCGCCGGTTGCACCGACGGAATGCTCTGATGATCCAAATAGCGGGCCACTAGCGTCGAGATAGCAAGCACGGCAAGAACGACACCAAGCAAGGTGTAGGTCGGCAGATTCAGCCAAGCCCGTTGGACCGCCTGCTGTGCCACCTCAGTGGCCGCCTCCATGGGAGCCGTCAGGACGGAATCCTGAATTCCTGCCAACGGAACCAGCGACCAACCACCCTCGCTCACGGCTCACGATCCTTCAGCCCCTGCACCGTCTCCCTGGCTCGCGATAGGAACTCGACCTTCCCCTCGCCCGGTTCCAGACGGATCGGCTTGCCAATCGTGATCGAACTAAGCAACGGGACGGGAAGAAACTCCCCGCGAGGCAGAATCCGGTTCATGTTGTCCATGTAAACCGGCACCAGTTCGATGTCGGGCCTCTTCTTGGCGAGATAATAGAGTCCGCTTTTGAACTCCCCCATCTTTCCATCAACCGCTCGCGATCCCTCCGGAAATACGATCAGCGAGTAAACATCCGAAATCTCCCGCAGCATGATCTCCACGGGGCTCTGATGCACCTTGATTTCCTTGCGGTCGATCAGCAAGGCATGGAAAGAGTTGGCGATATACCGACGAAACGCGCCGGCTCCCCAATAATCCGCCGCTGCCACAGGACGAGTCAAAGCGCGAATTTCCTTCGGAAGAGCGGCCCAGAGCACCACCGCATCGAGGTGGCTGGTGTGGTTGGCAAAATAGATTCGCTGCCGAATCTCCGGCTTGCAGTCAATCCACCGGACGGTCACGCCGCTGACAAGATTCGCTACCAGTGCGATCGTACCTCCGGTCAGGCGACGAAGCCACGGAAGGCTAGCCTCCTGCAACCGTCCGGCCCAACCCGACATGAATTCCGGTGTGATCGCCGCCACGCTGCTCCGTCCTTCCCTCGTCCCCGCCCCACTCACTCCACCAGCACTATCATGCTCCTGAACGCCTGCTCAGGCAAGCCATCTTATCTGGAACCTTTTCCGCAAACACCCCAATCCAACCCCATACGATCGTCGCAACCGATCCGGTAACTCCAAAATTTTCGTTTCCACCCTCCCAGTCGCTGGGATCGATAAACTTGGTCCCAAGCTAGCAGCATGGTTATGGATGATGCGTTTTCGTTGATCGATCCAACGACTCTGAGGGCCCACAAGTCATCCGGGGCTTAGCCCTAGGCTTTCGCATGGCACACCGTTGGTATGCTCTTGCCGACGTCATGTGTGGTGACCTGGAAATGATGAAAATCCGACACAGGGGCCTGTCGTTTCCTACGTGGTAGAAGGCATCCCCCAGGAATCTGTCTTCAAGTGCCAACGGCACGACGATGAGATAGCCCAGGGCAACGCCCTGGGATCGTTTTTCCGATTTCATCGCCCATGACGCCATGGAACCCGCCCTGAAGGGGCGGCACCGATCTCACACGATCCATCAAGATTGCCGATCGGAACCCAGCCTTCGCAGTAATGACCCTGAACATCACCCTTCTCGAATCCAGCGCGGAATGGGTGGCGTCGGTTCATCTCGCTCACAGTACCGGTGGTTGCCACTGCCCCTCCAGCAATAGCTCAACCGTATCCTCGGCCGGTCGCTCTCCGCGATTCTTCACTGGTACCTGAAACCTCAGCGTCTCGGCAAAACATAGCCCCTGCTCGTCAGCCGTGCACCAATGGAGCGATACCGCCAGTCGCAGATGGGTCACCTTCCCCTCGGGCACCGTAATCTCCCAAGCAGCAGGACTCCCCTGCTCCATCGGTATAACGCCAGAAAGCAACTGCTTCTCCAACTGTCCTGAATCTTCTTCCACCGACCATTCCGCGACCCACCGCGCAGGGGCTTTCGGGTTGATCTTCCATCCATCCGGCAATTGCCATGCCTGAACCGCTCGCACCACATCGCCCGGATTCACTGCCAGTTCCTTCAGCCCCACCTGCCTCCCCTCGGTGGGAAACTTCGCGACGGCTGCTGGAGCGGCCCGCTGTGGTTCCTGAAGCCCCTGGATTTCGAGTACTTCAATCGATCCGCTCGCTACATCACCCACCAGCAATCGATGGTTGTTCGTGTCGGCGATGTACAGCCGTCCTTCGCGGTAGGACAGCCCCGCAGGTTCGTTCAGCGGCACTCTGTCCGCCTCTCGCCACACCGTCTCCATCGTCGAATTCTTCTGGTCCAGCTTTTTGATCGCATGATTGTAGGTATCGGCAACCCAAACATTGGCTCCATCCCACGCAACGGCCAGCGGATGCTGAAGCAGCGCATCTTTCAGTTCGCCATCTTGATCGCCGAAAGTGAATAGGCGCTGAGCCGGCAGATTGGCCGTCCCGACTGGGGTCGATACCTCCCCGGTCTCCTTCCAATCAATCGCACGGATGCTGCTTCCCTCGCTGTCGGCCACGTACAGGAATCGACCGTCGCTGGCCAATCCGCTGGGTTGAGCGAACGAGGCGCTACCGAGCGCGTAGGGCTGAGCGGGAAGACGGGGACCGTCGACGATGTCTTCACGACCATTGCCGGCCCAGGGGCCAATCGCATCCAGGCTCTTTGGCATCCTCCAGATCTGGTGACTCCCTGCCATCGCGATGTAGATCGCTTCTTCACGTGATAGAAGATCCCAGGGAGATGCCAGCGCGGTCGAAAGCGGCTTGCGCGTCCACCGCTTCGGTAGACTGCTGCCTGGATCCACCCCCGGAAACCCCGACTGCGCCTGGTCGCCA
>JBJSWM010000797.1:0-1979 GCA_046085865.1 Pirellulaceae bacterium | reverse complement strand
GGACGAACAACATAGATGCCAGGAATGAAATAGACCGTTCCACCGGTGATTGAGATGTCGTCATAGATCCCTGGATGAAGGATTGCCGCGCCGGCCACTGCAGTATACAGCCCACCGGCGATCGACTCCCCCGCTGTCGCGATCCGATTTTGATTTCCCTGATCCGTATTCATTCCCTGCACATTGACATTGGTGATCTTCGGCGAACCTCTCAGTCGTGAATCGACCCCCAGTGCAATGGTCGGCGTCGGGAGTTCCAGCATGGGATCTGGTTCAGGAAGCTGCCCCGCTCTCAAAGGTTTTAGCAGCGTGGGATCGTAGGGTTTGATATTGGACGGATTGTCAACGCCGCCCACAACGGCCATGTCAGAAGCGAAGATCCCGTTGTCGGTCGAATTGCCGGCAGAGACAGCGACTCCGTTGTTTCCTGTAATTACCTGCTGCCCATTTTCATCGAGCCCCCCCCCTTCGGAATTGACGACGATCCGTCCAGCGACAAACAGTCGTCCCTGCCCTGAAACACTCAGTCCCGGAATTGCTGTAGGGTTCAGGGCACAGACGCCATCTCCTGACGGCATGGCGATGAACCCGGCCACCGAACGAGAAACCACTTTTTCTCCGCTGGCATTCCTCACCAAGAACCCAAAGAATTGACTTCTCGGCTGTCGGACGATCACTTCGATGTAGTTCTCTTTCCCCTCGTAATTACCGACTACGGGAGGAATCCGAACATCGGCGCTGGTCAACACTTCCACCTGAGGGTGCTGTGCTGCCAGTTGAATCGCATCGTAGCGAGCCTGCGTCGCATTGCCTGTCTTCATGTAGGTTCTGGCCGCTACCAAAGCGCAAGAATCGGCGATCGTCTGACCATGCCGAACCTGCCCCATTTTGACCGCGAGGTCAGTGACCATCGCTAGCATGCTGAGCGCCAGCACCAGGGTCATCCCGACAAATAAGAGAATGACACCCTCACGCGATTTCGCTTGAATCCTCATCCGGCGATCGCCCCCCCATCCGAATGCTTCACGCTCGACTCTTCCGAAACGCATGAATGAGACTCCTAATGGGAAATCGGCGTCAACGAGACCGATTGGATCGTTCGGTCAAACACGCCGAAGCTCAAGAGCGTCCGGCAGCGCACACTGCCGGTAACACGAACACGGTGATCCTTTCGGACATCATTGCCACCGTCAATCCACTCCAGTTTCAATGTCAGATCTTCTGCGGGAATTCCAACCAGTCGTTGAAGAAACATCGATGAAATACGAAAACTGTCGGTGGCATCGACTGGCACTGCCGTCACACCGGCCGCAGAGCGATCCAGGTCCGACATCGTTTCCGGTCCCCAGGGATCCGTCGACAAAATCCCTCGCACCGCCGCTTTGCGCGCAATGTAGCAGGTCGCTTCCGTCAGTCGCTGATGCCGAAGGTTGATAAAGCCGAAGTCGACGATGCTCAACAGCGCCATAAGGAAAAGTGGGATCGCTAGCGCAAACTCCAAAATCGCAGCACCTCGCCGCGATCTCCTCCCGCTTTGGCTCATGCCGGACAATCGCATGCCATGCCGAACTAACCTCTCCATTGCTCACCTCCCCCGCATCAGCGCACAATCGGCACCAGCAACACACGCCTAGCGACCATGGTATTTGGAAGCAGTGGCCAGGAAACCACGGTGCGAAAGGTATACGACGCTTCTAGACGCACCACTTTGACGTTCTGCGAATAGGCTGCACTGTACGTAGGTGCCAGCATCACAAAATCGGCTGGGTTGAAGTTCGATACACCCGACATTTCATCGGTGACCACCTGAATCACCTTGTCCTGCCACCAAGCCTGGGTGGTACCACTGAAAGGATGATTGGTTGCGTACCTCGCTCCCGATCCTACCGCATGTCCCAATGCGATGAAGTAGTAGCCGAAGCGGCAAAGATCCAGCGTTCCACCGAGAACAGCCAGAAGTATCGGAAGCGCGATCGCCA
>JBJSWM010000796.1:0-4132 GCA_046085865.1 Pirellulaceae bacterium | reverse complement strand
CTGCGTGGCAGGGCGTCCGGCTCCTGCGGATTTGTCCCTAGCATCGAATTCGTAACCTTGGATGGATGTTTCGGCCCTGCGTGGTACGGGCGTTCGGCCCGTGCGGATTTCTCCCTTTGCGGACCAATTTGGGCTACGGAGTTGGGTCAACTTGGCAAGGGAAAAGCGAAAAATGCCCTTTTCAGAAGGGGTAAAATCGACGATATTCAAAGGTCCCCTCGGGGAATCGATCGCGGAAAGTGCCTCCATAGTGAACCGTTGAAGTGACACCATGAGCCAGAAAATCATCGCTCTTGCCGAGCAATCGTCGTTGAAAGCCAATGTGGACGCCTTCGAGGTAGGGGATGTGGTTGATGTCCACACCAAGATCCTCGAAGGGAATAAAGAGCGAATTCAGATTTTCAGCGGTACCGTGATCGCTCGCAGTGGCAGTGGCACTCGCGAAATGTTCATTGTGCGACGAATCGTCGGTGGCGAGGGGGTGGAGCGAAAGTTTCCGCTACATTCGCCGCGTATCGACAAAATCGACGTGAAGAGAAAGAGTGTGGTGCGTCGCGCCAAGTTGTATTTCCTTCGCCAGCGGAGTGGCAAGTCGGTTCGTCTTCGCGAGCGTCGCGTCTGATCGTGCTATGGATCGGAGTCTGTGGCTCTGCTGTCCGAACCGATCTGCATAGGAAACTAGACCCAGTCGACCAAGGCTCCTAGGATTTCATCCAACGATGAGATTTCTGGAGCCTTTTTTCGTGCGCGGAGCTAGTGGGATGGAGCTGTCCTGGTGGCGCGAGGGATGCGAAAGCGTGACGCGTGGGGCACTCTACGGCTGGATCGATCGAGCCCAGAGGTTGCTCGGCACAGGAATGTATCGTCCCGGTGGGCTGGCACTGGGAGCCAGAGGGGAAGCGATTGCCAAGCGTTATTTGCAGCGGCTTGGGTATCGCTGCGTGGAGTCAAGCTATCGATCGTGGGTTGGCGAAATCGACCTAGTGATGCTCGACCGACGACAGTTGGTTTTTGTCGAAGTGAAGACCTGGCGCGCGGTCGAGTCGGGGGAAGGGCCTGCCGACTCGGTAGACCAACGCAAGCAATGGCAACTGACACGGTGTGCCCAGGAATACCTCACGCGATATCGGCTCTGGAATCAACCGGCTCGTTTCGACGTCGTCGCGATCGTGCTCGATCCCGGCCGTCGTCATCCCGATTCGATCAAGCATTATCGAAACGCCTTTGAATCGAGCGACGAGCTCAGGCGGCAGTGAGTGCCTCGGTTGGCTGCAGCGATCGTCGCGCGTCCCACAGGCCGGGAGGCTTGGAATCGGCTTGGTCGGCCGACTGGCGGGCAAGCAGCACCATCGCGTCCAGCGACAGGTGGCCCTACCAAACCGGACATTCTAACAAACATTAGAATGTTGTGGTCCGTCAGGCGTTTTGGATCGTGGGGGTGATCGGGAAGGCTTGGCCGAAGCCACGCACGAAAAGGCCTTCTCGGGGTGCCAGTTCCAGCAGGAGAAAGTCCCCTAGACCGCGAAGCACGCCGATGGTTGGCCCGAATTTTTGCTGCATCTGGTCCAGCAGCAACTCCGCGCGGTCGGTGGGCCGGTCGACTCGATGCACCACGCATCGAAAGCTGACTCGCTTGCGGGCAAACACATTGGCTGCTGTCGATTCATCCTCGAGGAAGAGCACATGGCAGAGCCGTGAGTCGGCGAGGTGTTGCGTGTGTTTGGCAAGTTGGCTGACCAGGATGTAAAAGCGTTCTTGGTGGTCGATGAACGGTGTGTAGCTTGCCTCTGGAAACTCGTCATGGGGGCTGCGGGTTGCCAGGATCAGCGTCTTGCGTGTGGCGATCAGGGAAACGATTTCCTGGTGCATCGAGGAGTCGGCGCAGTACATGGAGCGGTCACCTTGGGGATCGATTGAGCGATAAGCAGTGTTGGTAGGAGCGCTGTCGCGACCTGTTCATCATGGCGCTCCGATCGTTTGTGGGCAATCGGTGGGCGAAAGAGGATGGTGGATCGACTGCGAAGTCTACTCGGCGCGTTCCTGGTATCGAGCCGGGTCGGAAATCTGGTTTTCAGCGAAACCTTTTCGGCGCAGCAGGCAGGAATCGCAATGGCCGCAGGCCCATCCCTCATCCGACGGGTCGTAGCAACTGGAGGTCTTCCCGTAGTCGACTCCAAGAGCCAATCCTTTCCGGATGATTTCTCCCTTGGTCCATTGGATCAAGGGGACATGAATTCGGAGTCTCCCAGCTCCCTCGGTCGTCGACTTGAGTGCGAGGTTGGCCATTTTCTCGAACGCATCGACGTACTCCGGGCGGCAGTCCGGGTAGCCGCTGTAGTCCAGTGCGTTGACCCCCGCAAACAGATCGAAGGCTCCCAGTACCTCCGCCCACCCCAACGCGTAGCTAAGAAAGAGGGTGTTGCGAGCCGGGACGTAGGTGATGGGGATTTCCCGGCCGATGTCGTCGGCCGACTGATGTTTGGGAACCGCCAGTTCCGGATCGGTCAGCGCCGAACCCGCCAGGACTCCTGGAGCGATATCGACCACCAGGTGCTGGGCTACCCCCTGCTGGCCCGCTTGCCAGGCAGCATGCGTCAGTTCCACGCCATGCCGCTGCCCGTACCGAAAGCTGATGGCGTAGCAGGAAAAGCCTTCGCTTCGAGCGATGGCAAGGGTGGTGGCCGAGTCGAGGCCACCGCTGAGCAGAACAACTGCCTTTCTGGTTCCGTGCGCCATTCTGGGTGCCTCCGGGCATCGTGATTGGATCGGATGCGTTCAAGAGCATCGCAATGGGATGATCTTAACGGATCCCTCGACCGATCGAAGCCTTCGATTTCTTTGACGACTGGTTATGCCGCTCTCCTGGGGATCGGGTAGGCCCCAAGGGAGAGTTCCGAAGGGGGCTCTGGGAGAGGCTTGTCCTTGACCATCCACGCCATGGGGGCGACAATACACGATTCGCAGAGAGTCAACGGACCAGATCGCCTAAGCTGCGGTAATGACCTTCGCTGCAGCACTGAGGGGAAAGGGGGCGCGCGATGAGCGTGGCCGACGGACGGAAGAGAGTCGAGGACGGGTTGGGGGCGGCTAGCAAGCAGGTGCCCGATCGCCAGGGACGCTTTGGGCCCTACGGGGGGCGATTTGTCCCCGAGACGCTGATGCGGGCATTGATGCAATTGGAAGAGGAGTACCACAAGGCACAGCAGGACGCAGGGTTTCGCGCCGAGCTGAACGAGTTGCTCAAGCGATTCGTCGGCCGCCCTTCCCCGCTCTACCTAGCCAAGCGGTTGACTCAGTACGCTGGTGGTGCCCAGATCTGGCTCAAGCGAGAAGATCTCAATCACACCGGTGCCCACAAGATCAATAACACCCTCGGTCAGGCCCTGCTGACACGCAGGATGGGCAAGACGCGAGTGATTGCTGAGACGGGGGCGGGGCAGCATGGAGTGGCGACGGCTACGGCGTGCGCCCATTTCGGATTTCCCTGCGTCGTCTACATGGGGGCGGAGGATGTGCGGCGGCAGAAACCGAACGTCTTTAGCATGCGGCTGATGGGGGCCACCGTGCATCCGGTGGAGTCGGGGTCGCGGACGTTGCGAGATGCGGTCAATGAAGCGATGCGCGACTGGATGTCCAGCGTCGAGACGACGCACTACATCATCGGTTCGGTGATCGGACCGCATCCCTTCCCGATGATCGTGCGAGACTTTCAGTCGGTGATCGGGTGCGAGACCAAGGCACAGTCGATCGAAGCGATTGGAAGGTTGCCCGATGCGGTGATCGCCTGCGTGGGCGGTGGCAGCAATGCGGCTGGAATGTTCTATCCATTCGTCGAAGATCGGCAGGTGCGATTGGTCGGAGTGGAAGCTGGGGGACGCGGCAACAAGCCGGGCGACCATGCATCGCCTCTTTCGTACGGATCCCCCGGAGTTCTTCACGGATCGTTCAGCTATGTCATGCAGGATGAAGATGGGCAGACCTCCGATGTGCATTCGATGAGCGCCGGTCTGGATTATCCAGGTGTCGGACCGGAGCATAGTTATTGGAAAGATACCCATCGCGTCGAATACACGGCTTGCGAAGATCAGGATGCGCTAGCCGCCTTTGACTTGCTGGCGCGGCAGGAAGGCAT